>JANNWA010000080.1:0-2391 GCA_031408275.1 Pseudomonadota bacterium | reverse complement strand
GCGTTCGACTTGAGCACCGCGTATGCGCCGACAGTGTTGCCCGTGAGCACGGCATCGGCGCGCCCGGCGATCACGGCCTGCGTCGCATCCGCGTTGGTGCCGTAGGACTCCGACTTGTACCCGTACTTGGCCGCGTTGTCCTGCAGCCACTTGTCGTAGGCCGAGCCCTTGTTGGTCGAGACCGTCTTGCCCTTGAGTTCCTCCAGTGCCTTGATGTCCGGCTTCCCGGCGGGGACCAGGAACGCGTAGTAGGTGTTCAGGTAGCCCTCGGAAAACAGCAGGTTCGCGGCGCGTTCCGGCGTCACCGTGGTCGGCGCGCCGACGAAATCGAGCTTGCCCGCGTTCATCGCGGGGATCAGCCCGGAGAACTCGCCGGAGAAGACTTCGATCTTGCGGCCCATGCGCTTGCCGGCTTCGAGCACGAGGTCGACGTTGAAACCTTCGATGCCGCCGCCCATCTTGGGCATGGCGTGCGGTGCGAAGGTGCCGTCGAACCCGGCCACCAGAGGCTTGTCCTGCGCAAAGGCGCCGCCGGCCATGCACAGGGCGGCTGCGAGAATCGCAAACCGTTTCATGTTCGTCTTCATGATGTTCGTCTTCATTCAATGCGCTCCAGGTTATTGCGGTTGTATTCCAGCGGCCCGGACCAGCTTGCCCATCTCCTCGATGTCGCGGCGGAACTGGGCCGCGTACGCCTCGGGTGTCGGGAAGGTCAGCGGATCCATGGCCTGTTTGGCGAAGGCTTCGCGCACGTCGGCCATCTGCATGACGCGGCCGATGTCGGCGTGCAGCCGGGTGATCACTTCCCTGGGGACACCGGCGGGGGCGAACACCCCGATCATCGCGCCGAAGTTGTAGTCGAGCCCCTGCTCGGCGAACGTGGGCACGTTGGGCAGCACCGCGGAGCGGGTGCTCCAGGTCGTGCCGAGCGCGCGCAGCTTGCCCGCATTGATGTGCTGCAGCGGCGTCTGCACCAGGTCGAGCATCATCTGGATGTTGCCCGCAAGGAGGTCGACCACCGCCTGCGATGCCCCTTTGTAGGGCACATCGACGATCACCACGCCCGTCTTCATCTTGAAAAGCTCGGTGGCCAGGTGCAGCGTGTTGCCCACGCCGGCCGAACCGAAATTGACCTTGCCGGGATTGGCCTTGAGGTAGGCGATGAACTCCTGCAGCGTCGCCGCCGGCACGGACGGGTGCACCGACAGCACGAGCGGCGAAATGATGGCGTTGTTGACCGGCGTGAAATCCTTCTGCAGGTCGTAGGGCAGCTTCTTGTTCAGGTGCGGCTGCGCGCCGTAGGTGGTGAGACCGGCGAGCAACAGCGTGTATCCGTCGGCCGGGCTCTTGGCGACGAACTCGGTGGCGATCAGCGTGTTGCCGCCGGGCTTGTTCTCGACCACTACCTGCCCGCCCAGCAGGGGGCCCATCTTCTCGGCCAGGGTGCGCGCGGTGAAGTCCGACGAGCCGCCGGCGGTGTAGGGCACGATGATCTTTACGGGCTTCGACGGAAAACCCTGCGCCCCCGCGGTTTGTGAGAGGACCGCAGCGAGCGCTGCCAGGAATACCGAGATCAGGCGAAACATTGTGGAAACCTCCGGGTGGTGTCGCATATGCACGAAGTGTACCAACTCAGGGGCATGCTAGATTCCAGCGATGGAAAATCACGGATTCCTCGCGCAAGCGCTGATCTACCTGGCGGCAGCGGTTATCGCCGTGCCTCTGTCCAAGCGCCTGGGCCTCGGCTCGGTACTGGGGTTCCTCCTCGCCGGAGTCGCGATCGGCCCCTGGGGCCTGAAGCTCATCGGGGACGTCGAGGCGACGCTGCACTTCGCCGAGTTCGGGGTGGTGCTGCTGCTGTTCCTCGTTGGGCTGGAGCTCAACCCGCAGCGCCTGTGGAGCCTGCGCCGCTCGATCTTCGGCATGGGCACGCTGCAGGTGGTGGTGACGATGTTCGCCGTGGCGGGCGCAGGCGTTGCGCTCGGGCAACCGTTTGCGGTGTCGCTCGTGGCCGGAATGGGCTTTGCAATGTCCTCGACCGCGATCGCACTGGCGACGCTGGAAGAAAAGAACCTGCTGCCCACGCCCGGCGGGCAGGCTTCGTTCGCGGTGCTGCTCTTCCAGGACCTCGCGGTGATCCCGCTCATGCTGGCGCTGTCGCTGATGGCCTCCGGTCATGCGGACAAGGCCGGCTTCGATCTCATGGCAGCAGGACGCGCGGTCGGCCTGATCGTGCTGCTCGTGGTCGCGGGGCGGTACCTCCTGCGCCCCGTGCTGCGCTATGTCGCCAACACCGGACTGCGGGAGATCTTCATCGCGTTCTCGCTGCTGCTCGTGATCGGTATCGCGCTGCTCATGCAGTCGGTGGGACTGTCGGCGGCGCTGGGGACC
>JANNWA010000079.1:0-26089 GCA_031408275.1 Pseudomonadota bacterium | reverse complement strand
GTTTTACGGAAAATCAGCAGCGTGAATTTGTTGCTGGATACCCATACCCTCATTTGGGCACTTGCCGACGATCCGGAATTAGCGGCTGCCGCCCGCGAGGCCATTATCGACGGCAACAACATCGTGTTTGTCAGCGCAGTTTCAGTGTGGGAGATTTCCATCAAAAAGGCGCTGGGTAAACTCGCTGCGCCCGACACGCTGCTCGAAGAGATAGAACGCCACCGATTTACACCACTGGAAATCGCGTTGGAGCACGCTGATCGCGCAGGTAGATTGCCGCCGATACACCCTGACCCTTTCGACCGTATGCTGATCGCGCAGGCGCAATCGGAACAACTCACGCTAGTGACGCGGGATTCCGAAATTCAGAAGTACGCCGTGCATTGCCTTAGGGCGTAGAGCGACAGGAAATTCAATCTTGCCGCTCTCGAGCGTCGGGCCGATGACCGCGTTGTTCTGCTGATTCAGCGCTACCGCGCCGGCAATCACAAGGACCGCCCGTGGTGGCCGTGGTTCCACCAGCTGGATACGCCCTTCCTCGAGCGGTTGCGCTCCGCCGGGTGTTCGAGCACTGCTCGGAATCCGGCTCGCTGCTGTTCCCCACCCACTTCGGCGCGCCGCACGTCGCCACCATCGCGTCCGCGGGCGGCGGGTTCTCGGCCCGATTCGTCGAGGGCGCTCCCGGGGATACTTCGAGGTAGGTTCGGGGCAGATTGCCGCCAATGGGGGTTCACCACAGGCTGAAGATCATTCGCGCGGCGATGCCATACAGCGTGAGCGCAAAAACCATCCGCAGCTGCTTCACCGGCATGCGGTGCGACAGGCTCGCGCCGAGGGGCGCGGTGAGCATGCTCGGCGCCACGATCATTGCCAGCGCCGGCAGGTAGATGAACCCGAGGCTGTAGCGCGGCAGCGGCCCGGCCTGCAGGCCCGCGTATATATAGCCCAGGCTCGCGGCCAGTCCCAGGGGAAAGCCGATCGCGGCCGCCGTGCCGACCGCGCGCTTGAGCGGGACGTTGCACCAGGCCATGAACGGGATCGTCAGGAACGCCGCGCCCGCCGCGAGGAAAGTGGACAGGAACGCAACCACGGTGCCGACGAACCCCAGGCCCAGCCATCCCGGCAGCGCGCGCGTGCCCTTGGGCTTGAGGTCGAAGAACATGCTCGTCGCCGCGTAGAAAATGAAGCCGGCAAAGAAGATCGCCAGCGGCCGGCCGGGCACCTTTCCGGCCACCACGGTGGCGAGCGCGGCGCCCAGGGCCAGCCCCGGGAGCATGCCGCGGACGATTTCCCAGACAATGCCGCCGCGGGCGTGGTGCGCGCCCACGCTGGAGGCGGTGGTGAAGGGGATCGTCGCCATCGCCGTGGCCAGCGCCATGTGCATGAGATGGTCCGGGGGAAACCCGGCCTCCGGCGCCTGCAGCCCGAAGACATACAGCATGATCGGCACGAGGACCATGCCCCCGCCGATGCCCAGCAGCCCCGACATGAAGCCGATCACCGCACCGATCAGCAGGTACACCCACCACAACTCCATCGCTCAGTCCCCCAGCAGGCGGGCGACGAGTTCGGCGAATCCCGTCCCGGCCTCCCCGCGGGTGACAAACGCGGGCTTGGCGGCAAGCAGGGCTTCGTAGCGGCGCACGTTCGCCACGCCGACCGAATTGCGGAAGTAGGCGAACATCGGCGCGTCGTTGGGCGAGTCGCCGGCAAACGCGAAAGCGTCGCCGGAATTGTCCAGGTCGAATCCCAGCCGCTCGCGTGCAAGTGTCCGCGTCATCCCGAGTTTGTCGTAATCGCCGAACCAGCCGTTCACGTGGATGGAACTGATCCTCGCGGTCATTCCGGCATCGCGCATCAACGCGGCGATGCGTTCAGCAACAGCCAGCCCGAGCGGGGGCACGTCCTCGCAGAAATCGATCGCGAGGTCCGCCTCGCGATAGAGCTGGTCCGAGGCGAGCGCGCATCCGGGGACTGCGGCGAGGATGCGCTCCCGCACCACCTCCATGCGCGAGCGATTCGCGATGCGCGTTGCCTCGTCGAAGAGAAAGTGCTTTTCCAGCTTGCGTCCGACCGGGTCGTAGCGAAAGTAAAAGGCGCCGTTCTCGCCGACGACCGCGTCCACAGGCCACATGCGCGCGATGTGGTCGCACCAGCCCGCGGGACGTCCGGTGATCGGCACGGCGATTTTCCCGGCCGCCTTCCAGCGCTCGAGCGCCGAGTACGCTTGCGCGGTCAGCCTCCCATCGGTGGTCAGGGTGTCGTCGATGTCGAAGAACAGGCCGCGGATGCCGGCAGGATCGAGTTGGGAAAGCGGCCGCATCAGCGTTCGGCCAACCAGGCGGCCACGCGATCCTTCTGCGCGGACGTCAGGTGCAGGCCGGCCTTGGTTCGGCGCCACAGGACGTCTTCGGCGGTCCGCGCCCACTCGTACTCGACCAGGTGGGCGACTTCACGTGCGTAGAGCCCGGCGCCGAAATGCTCGCCGAGGTCGGCTTCGGTCCTTGCGTCGCCGAGGACCGCCGCCGACAGCGTACCGTGCCGGCGGAAAATGCCGCGCAAGGCTTCTGCGGGAATGCCACCACGGCCCGCGCGCAGATTTTCGAAAGCAGCTTCGGGCGCCGTGCCGAGCTCGCTGCCAGGCAGGGCGCGGCTTTGCGTCCAGGCGGGCTTCATGCCCGGGAAATACGGCGCGAGTTTTTCCAGCACGTGCTCGGCCAGGCGCCGGTAGGTCGTGATCTTGCCACCGAACACCGATAGCACCGCGGCGGCGCCCCGCTCGTCGTCGACGCGCAGTGTGTAGTCGCGCGTCACGGCCGACGGGTCGTTGGTGCCGTCATCGTAAAGCGGGCGGATTCCCGAATAGCGCCACACCACGTCGGCGGGCGCGAGCGGCCGGGCGAGGTACCGGTTCACGGCACGGCACAGGTAGGCGACCTCCTCGTCGCTCGCCTGCGGATTGCCGGGGTCGCCCTCCACGTTCACATCGGTGGTCCCGACGAGCGTGTAGCGTCCCTCGTAGGGAATCATGAACACGACGCGCTTGTCGTCGTTCTGCAGGATGAAGGCGTGTTCACCTTCGTAAAGCTTCGGTACGACGATATGACTGCCCTTGACCAGGCGCACATCGTCGCGGCTGGGCTGGTGGAGGTGAGCGTTGAGGACTTCCTTCACCCACGGTCCGGCAGCATTGACAATGGCGCGCGCGGACACTTCGCGCGTGCCTTCGGGGCCCTGGAGCTGTGCGATCCACAGGCCGCCCTCGCGGCGCGCGCTGACGCAGGCAGTGCGGGTCAGGACGGTCGCGCCGAGGCGCTTCGCATCGAGCGCGTTCGCCACCACAAGCCGGGCGTCGTCGACGCGGCAATCGGAATAGATGAAGCCGTTGCGCAACGCCCCCTTGAGGCCCGAGTTGTAGGGCGGCTCGGCAAGGCTGATCCCGTGCGATCCCGGCAACTTCGTGCGCCGGCCGAGGTGGTCATACAGGAACAATCCGATGCGGATCATCCAGCGGGGACGCAGTTCGGGCACATGCGGCATCACGAACCGCATCGGCGAAACCAGGTGCCATGCGATTCCGAGCAGCACTTCGCGCTCCGCCAGCGACTCCGCGACAAGGCGGAATTCGTACTGCTCTAGGTAGCGCAGTCCGCCGTGGATCAGCTTTGAGGACCAGGACGAGGTGTGCGAAGCCAGGTCGTCCTTTTCGGCCACGAGCACGGACAGCCCCCGGCCGGCTGCATCGCGCGCGACGCCGATGCCGTTGATTCCGCCGCCCACGACGAGAAGGTCGAGGGGTTCCATCAATCAGGCGTCAGCGCCTGCACGGCAATCAGGGCGAGCAGCGCATCGGCCAAAAGCTGATCTCCAAATGAAAAGGGGCAGTCAGCGCTGCCCCTGGTCGCGAGCCGGGTATTGCTACCTCTTCTGCTGCCGCATCTTCCGGATGGCGGCGATCTGCGCCGCCGCTTCGGCCAGCTCGGCAGCCGCCTTGGCGTATTCCATTTTCCCGGTCCGGTCGTTAATGGCTTCCTGGGCGCGTTTCTGCGCTTCGAGCGCCTTGGCTTCGTCCAGGTCGTGCCCGCGGATCGCCGTGTCGGCGAGCACCGTAACAACCTTAGGCTGGACCTCGAGGATGCCGCCGGCCACGAAGATCAGCTCTTCGGGGCCGCCGCCAGCCGGCTTGATGCGCACGGCGCCGGGCCGGATGCGCGTGATCAGCGGCGTGTGCCGAGGATAGATCCCCAGCTCGCCCATCTCCCCCGGCAGAACCACGAATTCGGCCTCGCCGGAGTAGATCTGCTCTTCGGCGCTGACGACGTCGACGTGTATGGTGTGCGCCATTACTGCAGGGTCTTCGCTTTCTCGACCGCTTCCTCGATGGCGCCGACCATGTAGAACGCCTGTTCGGGCAGGTGGTCGTAATCGCCGTTGACGATGCCCTTGAAGCCCTTGATCGTGTCGGCGAGCGAGACGTATTTGCCGTCCTGCCCGGTAAAGTTCTTTGCCACGTCGAACGGCTGCGACAGGAAGCGCTGGATCTTGCGCGCGCGGGCCACGGCGAGCTTGTCCTCGGGGGAGAGCTCGTCCATGCCCAGAATTGCGATGATGTCCCGCAGTTCCTTGTAGCGCTGCAGCGTCGCCTGCACGGAGCGCGCGACGTTGTAGTGCTCCTCGCCGACCACGTGCGGGTCCATCTGGCGGCTGGTGGAATCGAGCGGGTCCACGGCGGGGTAGATGCCCAGAGACGCGATGTCGCGCGACAGCACGACGGTTGAGTCGAGGTGGCCGAACGTGGTCGCGGGCGACGGGTCGGTCAGGTCGTCGGCGGGCACGTACACGGCCTGGATCGAGGTGATCGAGCCGGTCTTTGTCGAGGTGATGCGCTCCTGCAGGCGGCCCATTTCCTCGGCCAGCGTCGGCTGGTATCCGACCGCCGACGGCATCCGGCCGAGCAGCGCGGATACTTCCGTGCCGGCCAGCGTAAAGCGGTAGATGTTGTCGACGAAGAAGAGAACGTCGCGGCCTTCGTCGCGGAACGCCTCGGCCATCGTGAGGCCGGTCAGCGCGACGCGCAGGCGGTTGCCCGGCGGCTCGTTCATCTGCCCGTAGACCAGGGCGACCTTGTCCAGTACGCCGCCGTCCTTCATCTCATGGTAGAAGTCGTTGCCCTCGCGCGTGCGCTCGCCAACGCCGGCGAACACCGACAGGCCCGAGTGCTTCTTCGCGATGTTGTTGATGAGCTCCATCATGTTGACGGTCTTGCCCACGCCGGCGCCGCCGAACAGGCCGACCTTGCCGCCCTTGGCGAACGGGCAGACGAGGTCGATCACCTTGATGCCGGTTTCGAGCAGGTCCTGGGAGGGCGAAAGCTCTTCGTACTTGGGCGCGTTGCGGTGGATGGAGGAAGTCTTCTCCGACCCGATCGGGCCGGCCTCGTCGATCGGGCGGCCGAGCACGTCCATGATCCGGCCGAGGGTCTTCGGGCCGATGGGGACCATGATCGGGTTCTTGGTGTTGACCACGGTCATGCCGCGGCGCAGGCCGTCGGAGGATCCCAGCGCGATGGTGCGCACGATGCCGTCGCCGAGCTGCTGCTGCACTTCGAGCGTCAGGCCGATCTCGTCCATCTTGAGCGCGTCGTAGATGGCGGGCATCTGGTCGCGCGGGAACTCCACGTCGACCACCGCACCGATGCACTGAACGATAGTTCCTTGGTTCATGGCTGGATTCCTAGTAAATCAGTTTCGTTAAACGGCCGCGGCACCGCCGACGATCTCCGAAAGTTCCTTGGTGATCGCCGCCTGCCGCGACTTGTTGTAGATGAGCTGCAGTTCGCCGATGACGTTTCCGGCGTTGTCGCTAGCCGCCTTCATCGCGACCATGCGGGCGCTTTGCTCGGAGGCGATGTTCTCGGAGACCGACTGGTAGATCAGCGCCTCGATGTAGCGCGTGAGCACCTGGTCGATCACGGCCTTGGCGTCGGGCTCGTAGATGTAGTCCCACAGGCCTTCGGGCGCGCCCAGCTGCTCGCCCGACAACGGCAGGAGCTGCTCCATCACCGGCTCCTGCTTCATGGTGTTCAGAAACCGGGTGTAGAAGATCACCAGCCGGTCGAAACGGTCGCTGGTGTAGCCGTCGAGCATTACCTTCAGCGCGCCGATCATCTTTTCCATGTGCGGCGTGTCGCCCAGGCCGGTCACGTGCGAGACGACGTTCGCCTTCAGGCGCTGCATGAAGCCGAGGCCCTTGTTGCCGATGGCGCAGACTTCGAACTGCTCGCCGTCACCTTCCCACTCGCGCATCTTCGCGAGCGCCATGCGCAGGACGTTCGTGTTCAGGCCGCCGCACAGTCCCTTGTCCGAGGTGACGACGATGATGCCGACCTTCTTGACCGTGTTGCGCTCCACCAGGAACGGGTGGCGATACTCGGGGTTGGCGTGGCTCATGTGCGCCGCAACGTTGCGGATCTTCTCGGCGTACGGGCGCGCCGCGCGCATGCGCTGCTGCGCCTTCCTCATCTTGGAGGCGGCGACCATCTCCATGGCCTTGGTGATCTTGCGCGTGTTTTGCACGCTCTTGATCTTGGTGCGTATTTCCTTGCTGCCGGGCATGGCAGGACCTCTGGTTAGTAAGAGCCGAGGTTGGTAAGAGCCACGCTCTTAATAAGACCCATTTTTCTTGAAGTCCTTCACCGCTTCGTGCAGTTCGACTTCGTCCTCCTTGGACAGGTCCTTGGTGCTCTCGATCCGGTCGATGAGCGCGGCGTACTTGTCCTTGACGTAAGCCTGCATGGCCTTCTCGCACGCGAGGGCCTTCTTCACGTCGACGTCGTCGAAGTAGCCGTTGTTCACGCCGAACAGGACGAGCGCCATCTGCCAGACCTGCAGCGGCTCGTACTGCGGCTGCTTCATGAGTTCGGTCACGAGGCGCCCGCGCTCGAGCTGCTTTCTGGTGGCTTCGTCGAGGTCGGAGGCAAACTGCGCGAAGGCCGCGAGTTCGCGGTACTGGGCGAGTGCGAGGCGCACGCCGCCGCCGAGCTTTTTCACAACCTTGGTCTGCGCGGCGCCGCCGACGCGCGACACCGAGATGCCGGCGTTGATCGCGGGACGCACACCGGCGTTGAACAGGTCGGTCTCGAGGAAGATCTGGCCGTCGGTGATCGAGATCACGTTGGTCGGCACGAACGCGGTCACGTCACCGGCCTGTGTCTCGATGATTGGCAGGGCGGTCAGCGAGCCGGTCTTGCCTTTGACGGCGCCCTTGGTGAATTTCTCCACGTACTCGGGGTTCACGCGCGCAGCGCGCTCCAGCAGGCGCGAGTGCAGGTAGAACACGTCGCCCGGGTAGGCTTCGCGGCCCGGCGGGCGGCGCAGCAGCAGCGACACCTGGCGGTAGGCCCAAGCCTGCTTTGTCAGGTCGTCATAAATGATCAGCGCGTCCTGGCCGCGGTCGCGGAAGTACTCGCCCATGGTGCAGCCGGAGTACGGCGCGATGAACTGCATCGCGGCGGACTCGGAGGCGGTCGCGGCAACGACGATGGTGTAGGCCATCGCGCCGTGTTCTTCCAGCTTCCTCACCACGTTGACCACGGAAGACGCCTTCTGCCCGATCGCCACGTAGATGCAGATCAGGTCCTTGCCCTTTTGGTTGATGATCGTATCGATCGCCACCGCGGTCTTGCCGGTCTGGCGGTCGCCGATGATCAGCTCGCGCTGCCCGCGGCCGATCGGCACCATCGAGTCGATGGACTTGAGGCCGGTCTGCACCGGCTGCGACACCGACTGCCGCTCGATCACGCCCGGGGCGACCTTCTCGATCACGTCGGTCATCTTGGCGTTGACCGGGCCCTTGCCGTCGATCGGCTGGCCGAGCGAATTGACCACGCGGCCGATGAGTTCGGGACCGACGGGCACATCCAGGATGCGGCCGGTGCACTTCACCGTGTCGCCTTCCGAGATGTGCTCGTATTCGCCCAGGATCACCGCGCCGACCGAGTCGCGCTCCAGGTTCAGCGCGAGGCCGAAGGTGTTGTTGGGGAACTCCAGCATCTCGCCGGCCATTGCGTCGGACAGGCCGTGGACGCGGCAGATGCCGTCGGTCACCGAGATGACGGTGCCCTGGGTGCGGACATCCGAGGAGAGCGCGAGGCCCTGGATCCGCGTCCGGATCAGTTCGCTGATTTCGGAGGGTTTCAGCTGTTGCATGGCGATTCCGATTAGGTAAGTGTGTGTACTGTGGGTGGGCGCTGGGGTTGAATCAGCTGCCCATCAATCCGGCATTCATGGCTTCGAGCTTGCCGCGCACCGAGCCGTCGACGACCTGGTCGCCGACGCTGATCTTCGCGCCGCCGATGAGTTCCTTCACGATGCTGACCCGGGGGCGGATCTTGCGCTTGAAACGGCGCTCGAGGTCGGCCACAAGCGCCGAAAGCTCCGCGCCTTCAAGCGGGAACGCCGATTCGATCGTGGCGTCGATCGCGCCTTCGCGCTCGGCCTTGAGCTCTTCGAACATGTCCCGAATCGCAGGCAGCGCTTCGAGGCGCTTGTTCTCGGCCAGCATCTCCAGAAGGCCCTTGGCTTCCGCGGGCAGGGCGCCGGCGACGGCCGCGAACAGGTCCACGAACTGCGCGCCGGTCACCTTGGGATTGCCGAACAGTTCGCCCATTTCCGGCACTTGCGCGACGCCGGCGAGCCGGCCCAGGGTGTCGGACCATTGCCCAAGGGCCCCGCCCTTGTCGGCCAGTGCGAACACGGCCTCCGCATAAGGTCTTGCGATCGTGGCGATCTCGGCCATTCGGTCAGATCTCTTTCTTCAGCTGGGTCAGCAGTTCGGCGTGGGCCTGGGCGTTCACCTCGCGGCGCAGGATCTTCTCGGCGCCGGCGACCGCGAGCGAAGCGACCTGCTCGCGCAGCACTTCCTTGGCGCGCGAAACGTCCTGCTCGATCTCGGCTTTCGCAGCAGCCTTCTCACGGCCGCTTTCTTCCTTGGCCGCGGCCTTGGCCGCCTCGATCATCTGGGACGCGCGCTTTTCCGCCTGGGCGAGGATCTCGCCCGCGCGGTTGCGCGCGGCCTGGATCTCGTCCGCTGCCTGCCTGGCCGAGGTCTCGAGCGACTTGCGACCCTGGTCGGCGGCGGCGAGGCCGTCGGCGATGGTCTTCTGCCGGGTCTCGATCGCCTTCAGCATCGGCGGCCAGACAAACTTGATCGTGAAGCCGATAAACGCCAGGAATACGGCGGCCTGGGCGAACAGCGTAAAGTTGATGTTCATGCGTCCCCCTAGCGGGAAAATCCGGCCGTGCTGCTTAGCCGAGCGGGGCGAGGAGCGGGTTGCCGGTGGCGAACCAGAGCGCGAGGCCGACGCCGATGATGAACGACGCGTCGATCAGGCCCAGCAGCAGGAACACCTTGGCCTGCAGCGAATCGGTGAGTTCGGGCTGGCGCGCGGCGGCCTCCAGAAACCGGCTGCACATGATGCCCACGCCGACGCAGGCGCCGAGGGCGCCCAGTCCGATCATGAGGCCGATGCCTACGCCGGTGTAGGCCTGCACCATCGCGACTAGTTGAAGCTTTTCCATTGCTGTTTTCCTTTCAGTGCGGAAGATTATCGGGAGATCGGGCGCTTAGTGATGCTCGTGGGCCATCGCGAGGTACACGATGGTGAGCATCATGAAAATATATGCCTGCAAGGCGACGATCAGGATGTGGAAGATCGCCCACAAGAGGCCGAACGCAAAACCGAAGAAGGTGCCTATGAGCCCGGTCGCGGCCCACGTCCAGAGCAGCAGGAAAATGAGTTCGCCCGCGTACATGTTGCCGTACAGCCGCAGCGAGTGCGACAGCGGCTTGGAGAGGTACTCGATCGCGTTGAACAGCAGGTTCAGCGGGAACATCCATTTGCCGAACGGCGCGGTGAACAACTCGTGGATCCACCCGCCGAGGCCCTTGGCCTTGATCGAGAAGATGATCATCAGCGCGAAAACGGTCAGCGCGAGGGCGAAGGTGGTGTTGACGTCCGCCGTGGGGACGATGCGAAAGCCGTGCTCTGAGATGTGGTGCGTGCCGAGGGCGATGATGTCCACCGGCAGGAAGTCCATCGAGTTCATCAGCAGGACCCACACGAACACCGTGAGTGCCGCCGGCGCGATGAAGGTGTTGCGGTCGCCGTGCTTGAAGATGCCCTTGGCCTGCTCGTCGACGAAGTTGAACAGCAACTCGACGAAGGCCTGGCGCTTGCCGGGTACGCCGGAAGTGGCGCCGCGCACCACCCACCAAAGGAAGCCCACCCCGACGAACCCGAGCAGGATGGCCACGGCGAGCGAATCGAAGTGGATGGTCCAGAAGCCGCCGTCGCCGATCTTCCTGGCGCCGTGCGTCAGGTGGTGGGCGATGTAGTCGGTCGCTGTAAGTTCTTTACCGGTTGCCATGGTCGCGGACAAAAAAAGCCATCGAAAAAACAAGGATCGACAAAATGAACGATCCGACGCAAACGGCGGCCACCACGTCCTTGTACGACGTCAGCACCACCCAGAGGAGCACCACTGCGAGCCCGATCTTGACCGCCTCGGCCTGCAGCGCCGTCACCAGCGTCCCCCCTGCAGATTTATCCCTGCCCATCAACTGAATCACTGCCGCAAACCCCAATCCCGCCACCACGCTCACGCCGCCGCCCAAGGCTGCGGAAATTGCCCCATGCCGGCCTTCGACCAGACCGGCGACAAGCGCCAGCGCAGCCGTTGCGACCAGCTGCCACGAAATAACCGTGCGGATCGGTTTGCTCTTGATGCGAATCATCGCGTGGCGCCCCCACCCGGCAAATCGTGCCACGAGCAAACCCGTCGATTGTAGTGGTTCCAGGCCTTTTCCGTCAATTTCATGCTGCGACACACCAATGGGGCAGAGCAGCCTAGCGGGCCCCGAGTTTGGCGAGCAGTTCGTCGAGGTGCTCGAAACTGGAGTAATGCAGCACCAGTTTCCCGGTGCCCTTCCGGCCGGCCTTGATTTCGACGGTCGTGCCGATCTTGCCTGCGGCCTCCTCTTCGAGTCGCGCAATGTCGCGATCCACCTTTTTCTTCTTCCGGGACGCGCCGGCGCCGCGCAACAGTTGCTGCGCAAGGGCCTCGGTCTCGCGCACTGACAGCCCCCGCGCGGCGGCACGCTTGGCGGCCTCGACCTGCTGGGCACCGTCGAGGGCGAGGAGCGCCCGTGCGTGGCCCATCTCGAGGACACCCTCCATGACCATCGCCTGCACCGGCTTGGCGAGGTTGAGCAGGCGCAGCAGGTTGCTCGCGGCACTGCGCGAGCGGCCGACCGCATCGGCCGCCTGCTGGTGGGTCATCTTGAATTCCTGCACTAGACGCTGCAGGCCGGCGGCCTCCTCCATCGCGTTGAGATTCTCGCGCTGGATGTTCTCGATGAGCGCCATCGCCAGGGCGGCCTCGTCGGGCACTTCGCGAACGAGCGCCGGGATCTGGTCGAGGCCGGCCATTTGCGCGGCGCGCCACCGGCGTTCGCCCGCGATCAGTTCATAGCGGTCACGCTCCACGGGCCGCACCAGCACGGGCTGCATGAGGCCCTGCGACCGGATGGAGGCGGCAAGTTCGGCCAGCGCTTCCTGGTCCATCTTCGTGCGCGGCTGGTATTTGCCGGGCCGGATCTTGCTCACGGCGAGCGTCATAAGCGCGTCCTTGGGTGCTTCGTCGCCACCCAGGAGCGCATCCAGTCCGCGTCCCAACCCTTTTGGCTTGTTCATCTTGGTTTCCGATCCTTATGCCGCGGTTTCGCGGGCCAGAACTTCCTCTGCGAGCGCGAGGTAGGCCTGCGCGCCTTTCGACGCGCGGTCCCAGACCACTGCGGGCGTGCCATAGCTCGGCGCTTCGGCGAGCCGGACGTTGCGCGGCACCAGCGTCGCGAAAACCTTGTCCCCGAAATGCTGCTCGAGCTGCGCCGATACCTGCTGCGAGAGTGTGTTGCGCGGGTCGTACATGGTGCGCAGCAAACCGCCGATCTCGAGGACCGGGTTCAGGTTGGAGCGCACCCGCTTGATGGTGCCCACAAGATCCGACAACCCTTCGAGCGCGTAGTACTCGCACTGCATGGGGATGAGGACCTCCTTCGCGGCCACCAGGCCGTTGATGGTGAGGAGCGACAACGAGGGCGGGCAATCGATGAGCACATAGTCGTAGTCGCCCTCCACCAGCATGAGCGCCGCCTTCAGGCGGCCTTCGCGGTTCGGCAGTTCGACCAGTTCCACTTCGGCGCCGGCCAGTTCCCGGTTCGCGGGCAGCAGGTCGTACTTCCCGGTCTCCGACGCAGTCCGGATCGATGCGACCTCGCCCAGGCCGAGCAGCACCTGGTATACGGTCCGCGATACGGTCTTCTTGTCCACGCCGCTGCCTGTGGTGGCGTTGCCCTGCGGATCGAGGTCGACCAGCAACACCCGCTTGCCGCGCTCGGCGAGACTCGCCGCAAGGTTGACACTGGTGGTCGTCTTGCCCACACCGCCCTTCTGGTTGACGATCGCGATGATCCTGGCCATCGCTAGGCTCCCATCCTGCAGAGCACCAGATGGCGCTCGCCGTCGACGAGTGGCACGTTAAGCTTGACCGGTTCCGCACAGATCACGCCACCCGGAACCCGGGCGATCTCATCGTTCGGGTAGAGCCCTTTCATCGCGGCGAAGAATCCGGCGGGCTTCACCAGGTGCCGGCAGGCGGCAATGAAGTCGGCCAGTTCGGCGAATGCCCGGGAGATCGCGCCGTCGAAGCGCTCCGCAGGGTGCCAGTCCTCGGCGCGGCCGGTGTGCACCTCCACATTGGCCAGCGCAAGCTCGATCGCAGCCTGCTGCATGAAGGCGCCCTTCTTATGGTTGCTGTCGTTCAGGGCCACCCGCCGTTCTGGCTGTGCAATCGCTATCGGGATGCCCGGCAGTCCGCCGCCCGCGCCGATGTCGACCAGGGTGCCCGCCGGCAGGTGCGGAAGGACCGACAAGGAATCGATCAGGTGGTGGCTGACCATGCGCTCTGTTTCACGTATCGCCGTGAGGTTGTAGGTCCGGTTCCATTTTGCAAGCAGTTCCACATAGGCGAGAAGCTTGCGCAAGGTTTCTTCCGGTAGCGTGAGGCCGAGGCCGTCGAGGCCCCGGGCCAGCGTTACGGCCGGCGTCATGCGGACTTCTTCTGGGTCAGGAACCCGCGCTTGAGGTGGACCAGCAGCAGCGAAATCGCGGCCGGCGTCATCCCTTGCATGCGCGCCGCCTGGCCAATGGTTTCGGGCTTGTAGCGGTTGAGCTTCTGCTGGACTTCACGCGACAGGCCGCGCACTTCCGTGTAATCGAGGTCGGCCGGCAATTTGAGCGAACCCTGCGCTTCGCGCCGCTCGACTTCATCGTGCTGCCTGGATATGTATCCCGAGTACTTGGCCTGCACTTCGACCTGCTCGGCAACGACCGGATCCGCAACCGCGGGGCCGGCTCCAGGCAGGCTCATCAGCGAAGCGTAAGTAATATCGGGACGACGTAGCAGATCCGCGAGTGTGTACTCACGTTCTATCGTCTTGCCGAAGACCCGCTCGGCATGCTCGGGGGCAAGGTTCTTGGGACTTACCCACACCGATTTCAGCCTTTCCTGCTCGGCAGATATGGCATCGCGCTTGCGGTTGAAGGCATCCCAGCGGGCATCGTCGACGATGCCCAGCATCCGACCGGTTTCGGTCAGCCGCAGGTCGGCGTTGTCCTCCCGCAGCATCAGCCGGTATTCGGCCCGGCTGGTAAACATCCGGTACGGCTCCGAAACGCCGCGAGTGATCAGGTCGTCCACCAGCACGCCGAGGTAAGCCTCGTCGCGTCGCGGGCACCACGGCGCCCTGCCCTGGGCTTGCAGCGCCGCGTTCAGGCCCGCCAACAGTCCCTGCGCGGCCGCCTCCTCGTAGCCCGTCGTGCCGTTGATTTGCCCAGCGAAAAACAGGCCGGCGATCGACTTTGTCTCCAGCGAGGACTTGAGGTTGCGAGGGTCGAAGTAGTCGTACTCGATCGCATAGCCCGGCCGCAGGATATGGGCGTCCTCCAACCCTCGGATGCTGTTGACCGCCGCCAGCTGGACATCGAACGGGAGGCTGGTCGAGATGCCGTTCGGGTAGAACTCGTGGGTGGTCAGCCCTTCGGGCTCGAGGAAGATCTGGTGGCTGGCCTTGCCGGCGAAGCGATGGATCTTGTCTTCAATCGAAGGACAGTAGCGGGGGCCCACTCCTTGGATTACGCCAGTAAACATCGGCGAGCGGTCCAGCCCGCCGCGGATGATTTCGTGCGTCCGCTCGTTGGTGTGCGTGATCCAGCAGGACAACTGGCGCGGGTGCATCTCGCGGGCACCCATGAAGGAAAAGACCGGCACCGGCGTATCGCCGGGCTGCTCCTGCATGACCGAGAAATCGATCGTGCGCCCGTCGATCCGCGGGGGGGTGCCCGTTTTCAGACGTCCGACCGGCAGGTTCATTTCCCGCAGGCGCGACGCCAGCGTAACCGCAGCGGGATCCCCCGCCCGGCCGCCCGCATGCTTTTCGAGGCCCACATGGATCAGGCCGGCCAGGAAGGTACCGGTCGTCAGGACAACCGTCCCGGACCGAAACTCGATGCCGACCTGGGTGCGCACGCCCGCCACGCGATCCCCCTCCAGGACAATATCGTCCACGGCCTGCTGGAAGAGCGTCAGGTTGGGCTGGCTCTCGAGGCGGGTGCGGATTGCGTTGCGGTAGAGGACGCGGTCAGCCTGGGCACGGGTGGCCCGGACCGCAGGGCCTTTGGATGAGTTCAGGGTCCGGAACTGGATGCCGGCCTCATCCGTCGCAAGGGCCATTGCGCCGCCGAGGGCGTCGATTTCTCGCACTAGGTGACCCTTGCCGATCCCGCCGATCGAGGGGTTGCAGGACATCTGGCCGAGCGTCTCGATGCTGTGTGTCAGCAGCAAGGTTCGGGACCCGCTGCGGGCGGCAGCAAGCGCGGCTTCGGCACCGGCATGGCCGCCGCCGACCACAATTACGTCGAATTCCTTGGGGAAACGCATGCTTGTGCCGCTGAAAGCCGACCTCGGGGAGGCGCAATGATACGTTAATGTTCCACGTGAAACTAGGCGAGCTCCGAGCCCCGGAAGTCTGTACCGTTGTTCCACGTGGAACTACCCCTTGGGACGGCGAAACCCTGCTGGCACTCAGCCCCAAACTCGTCGAATATGCGCGTCTGCCATCACCCGCCCTCACCGGAGTTTCGCAATGAAGATCGTTGATGTCATCACGCACCAGCTCTCCTGCAACGTCGAGAAGCCTTTCACTTCCTCACGGGGCTGGTGGTACAAGACCAAGGGCGCGCTGGTGGTTGAGGTGGTGACCGACGAGGGCATCATCGGGTGGGGCGATTGCTACGGGCCCTCCGCCGTCGCGAAGAGCATCGTCGACACGCTGTTGAAGCCCTCCGTGATTGGCCGCGACCCCTTCGACGTGGAGGTCATCTGGGAGGCCCTCTACAACAAGGTGAAGGACTACGGCCTGACAGGCATGACGATCTCCGGGATCAGCGGAATCGACATCGCGCTATGGGACATCATCGGCAAGGCCACGGGAAAACCCATCCACAAGCTGATCGGCGGCGCGTTCCGCACCGACCTCGTCGCCTACGCTACGGGCCTCTACTTCACCGACATGGACCGGCTCACCGAGACCGCAGTGGAAGAGGCGCTCGGCTACAAGGAGCAGGGATTTCCGGCGGTGAAAATGAAGATCGGCCTGGGCTCGCTGAAAAAGGACCTCGACCGCATCGGCGCGGTGCGCGACGCGATCGGGGCCGACATGCTGCTGATGGTGGACGCCAACCACTGCTACAACGTACCGCAGGCGATCCAGATCGGCCGAGAGATGGAAAAGCTCGGCATCCACTGGTTCGAGGAGCCGGTGTCACCCGAGGATCTCGACGGCTATGCCGAGGTCTCGCAGGCCCTCGACATGCAGGTTGCCGGCGGAGAGAACGAGTTCACCAAATTCAGCTTCCGCGAAATCATCAACCGGCGCGCTATGGACATCGTGCAGCCGGACGTCTGCGCCGCGGGCGGCATCACCGAGTGCAAAAAGATCGCTGCGCTCGCCCAGGCCCACTGGGTGCAATGTGTCCCGCACGCCTGGGGCACCGCGATCGGCCTCACGGCGACCATGCACTTTCTCGCGTCGCTGCCGGAGTGCCCGCCCTGCCTCGTGCCCCAGCCGCCGATGCTCGAATACGAGCAGACCTACAACCCGTTTCGCGAGGAGCTCGGCGGGGACGTGTTCAACCACACGAAGGGGATCGTCAAGGTGCCGACCGGACCGGGCCTGGGGATCGAAATCAACCGCGAAATCCTGGCGCGGTACAGGGTCGCCTGAAATCCGCGACGGCCGCGGTAATTATTGCCGAATTTGGAATACAAATGTGCCTGGGGACGGCTCCAGGCGTGGCAGGACGAAATCAGAAGTTCAGCTATCAGGCGCGACCAGGAGGGTCAGCGCCTGCCAGCCGCTTCGAACTGGATGCCGTTCTTCTTTGCCAGCGAGTAGTAGCGCAACGACTCGCCGTAGTCCTTGGGAACATCGCCCTTGCCTTCGGCGAAGATGTCCCCGAGCGACTTGGCCGCCTCGAACTCGCCTTCCCTGACCGCGCGCACATAAAGCCTCACTGCAGCTTTGATGTTGCCGCTCGACTCTGCCGCCTTGCCTTGCTGGAAAGTGGTCAGTGTTGGTGCTGCCGCAGCGGCGGCCGGCGCGGCCGCTTTGGCTTCAGTCGAGGACGGTGCAGCGCTCGCTAGCTGGGTATTCCCGGACTTGACCGCATCGGCACCGGACGCAGCTGATTTTTCTGCGGCTGCCTTTCTCTCAGCCTCCTCTTGCCGCAGCGCCATCCGCTCAGCCGCTCCCATGGCTGCGGTGACCTTCGGCTTGGCCGGCTCCGGCGCAGGCTTTGGCGCTGCCGCAGTTACCACTTTAGCGGCGGCGGCCGCTTGGTCGGCAGCAGCTTTATCCGCTGCCGCGCGCTGATCCGCTGCTGCCTTGTCGGCGGCCGCCTTCTCGGCTGCGGCGCGCTGGTCAGCGGCGGCTTTTTCCGCTACGGCCGCAGTCCGCTTGTCCGACTCGCCCTTCTCCGCGTCGGCCTTCTTCTGCGCGTCGGTCTTCTTTTTCGCGTCTTCAGCCTGATTCTTCTTGGCTTCGGCAGCGGCTAGCGCAGCCTTCGATGCGGCGTCCGCCTGCTGGACCAGGGCTTCCTGCTTCTTGAGTTCGGCTTCCTTCTTGGCGGTCTCTTCGGCCAGGCGCTTCTGTTCGGCTACGTCTCCACGTGCCTTCGCGTCTTCCTCAGCTTTCTTCGCATCAGCCAGCGCTTTCTGGGCCAGTTTCTCGGCTTCGACGGCCTGATTCAGAGTCTCGTTGGCCTTCTTGGCCTGGTCGAGGGCGGCCATCAGTTCTTTCATCTCGGGCGCAGGCGCGGGCTTAAACACCCACCACCCGCCCAAACCGAGCGCCACGACCAACAGGCCGATTCCGGCAGGCACCAAGGGGGAGCCCTTCTTCTTGCGGATCTCCTTGGTCAGGTAGTCGGTCTCGGCCGCCTTCTTCTTAAGCGCTTCCTCGTTCTTCTTGAGCTCTTCTTCCTGCTTCTTCAACTGAACCTGCAGGTCGGCTTCGCGTTTGGCGAGCTTGGCCTCGAACTCCGCCTTCTCCCGGGCTTCCGCCTCGGCGCGGGCCTTGGCTTCGGTCGCCCGCTTGGCTTCCAGGTCGGCCGTGCGCTTCTGGTAGTCCGCCTCGCGCTTGGCGAGTTCCACTTCCAGCTTGGCTTTTTCTTCCGCAAGCTTGGCCTTTACCTCCGCCTCACGGCGGGCGGCTTCCTCGAGCTCGCGCTTTTCCTGTTCCGCAGCGGCCTGCAGACCCTTGGTCGCACTCTCCTCGCTGGTAATACCGCGAATCTTGGCGCTCTTCCTCTTAGCGAGCGCGGCATAGATGCCTTCCGGGAACTGCTTGACGTACAAATCGAAGTCGTCGGCGTCGTTGCCGTCCTTGATCGAGCGCCAAAACTCGAGCTCGACCTCCTGGGTGCCGGTCGCCTGCCCGGCCGAGGATCCCGAGCTTCCGGAGGGTGCGGCGGCAATGGCCGCCGGGGGAAGCGCCGCATCGAAGCGCAGCGAACCGACGACGGTTTTCTCGGAGTCGTCGCCGGGCGCCTTGCCCTCGAGCGCATTCTTGAGGTCGGTACCGAGTTCGCGTGCCGTCTGGTAGCGCGCGTTCATGTTCTTGGCGAGCGCCTTCGAAATGACGGCGTCGAAGATCGGCGAGATGTTCGTGTTGAGCTTGGACGGCATCACCGGCTCGTCCTGGAGGATCTTCTTGGCGATCGTCCAGGTGCTCGTGCCGGTGAACGGCTTTTCGCCGGTCAGGAACTGGTACAGGATGATGCCGGCCGAGAAGATGTCCGTGCGTCGGTCGATCTCCCCGCCCTCGATCTGTTCGGGCGACATGTAGGCGGGCGTGCCCACGATTGCGCCGGCCTGGGTCTTCTCGGACGCCGAGCGGTCGGCATCCGTGATGCGCGCCACGCCGAAGTCTGCGAGCTTGACGCGCCCCTTGTTGTCGATCATCACGTTGGCGGGCTTGATATCCCGGTGGATGATCCCGGCCTCGTGCGCGAAATGGAGCGCTTCGCACAGCTCGCCCATGATGTGCACGGCTTCTTTGATGTCGAAGCGCTCGTTCGCGTCGAAGAAGTCCTTGAGTTCCTTGCCCTGGATGAACTCCATGACAATGTACGCGACTTCGCCTTCCGCGCCGAAGTCGTACACCTGCACGATGTTCGGGTGATTCAGCCGCGCGACCGCCTGGGCCTCGCGGTCGAAACGCATCGTGTATTCCTTGGCGGTATCCTCGTCAAGCGCGCTCTTCAGAATCGTCTTGATCGCGACCTTGCGGTGCAATCTGGGATCCATGCCCGCATAGACGACGCCCATCGCGCCCTTGCCAAGGACGGCCTCGATGTCGTAGCGCCCTAGGCGCTTGATGTCAGAACCAGCTGTCGCCATTAACGGTTTTCCTGGTGCCCCACAGGCCCAAGGCTCGGTAGCATGGAAACATTATGCCCTGAGCCCGGAAAAAATGCGCTGCCCGGCGCGCCTGCTTACGAATCGCAATGATCAACCAGATCGGGGAATTTCGCCACCCCACCCCGTGCAGAAAGACCTGCTCCGGAAACCAACCGTTCGGCAACGCTCCCCCGGCGGCCGGGCGGAATCATCCGGCCCGCGCGCGCATGCCGGCCTCGCGTGCACCTATTGCCGCGTAGCGGGCAAGCAGGCGCTCGGCCCGCGCCACGACCGGCGCGTCGATCATTTTCCCGTCCAGAGCAAAAGAACCCCGGCCACCGGCTATTGCCCGGGCGTTCGCCTCGACCACGCGCCTGGCATAGGCCACCTCGTCCGGGGCCGGCGTGTACTCCTCGTTGACGATCGGCACCTGGCCGGGATGGATGCACCCCGCGCCCATGAAGCCGAACTTCCGCGATCGCCGCACCATGGCCCGGAACGCAACCCAGTCGCCGAACTCCGCCACGCTTGCGATGAGCCCCAGGGGCATCAGCCCGGCCGAACGCGCCGCATACACCATCTGCTGCTTGGGCATTTGCAGCATCTCCTCGTCCGGGGCCATCCCGTTTTCAAGCGCAAAGTCCTCGCCGCCGATATTCATCGCTGCAAGCCGGTCGACCGCACCCGCGATCTGCGCCATCCGGAAAAACGCCCTGGGCGTCTCGATCATCGCGATAAAACGCGTATGGCCTTCCGGCAGACCGCGCTTGGCCTCGAGCTCTCCGACCAGCTCATCGAGCAATTTCAGGTGATCGGCGCTCTGTACCTTGGTCACGGCAATTCCGTTCACGTCCGGGCCCACGGCGGCCTCCAGGTCCCGCACCGCAAGGGAAAGCGGACGGTTGATGCGGACCACCACGTCTGCTCCTCTACGCCGCACCCGGGCAGCCACCGCCGGCACCAAGGCGCGCGCCCGATCCTTTTCGGCGGCGGGCACGCTGTCTTCCAGGTCGATCTGGATGCAATCGGCCCCTCGGGTATGCGCCTTGTCGACATACTTCTCGACGTTCGCTGGTACATACAGCAGCGAACGCCAGACAGGCATACCTGCTTTCACTGATCATCCCCCTTGCCTTCAATCACGCCTTCGCACACGGCGCCGGCAGCCAACAACGCGGAGTAACGGCCTGCATCAACTCCAATCCCGGCCAGAATGGCCCGATTGTGTTCCCCAAGCGCCGGTGCAGGGGTGCGCAGGGCTCCCGGCGTCCCTGAAAACCGCGGCACCACATGATGCATCGGCAAGGCACCCATGTCGGGATCGGGATAGTCGGCAATAAGCTCCCGTTCGAGCACATGCGGGTCCTCGACGATCTGAGCGATGTCGTAAATCGGCCCGATAGTGACTTCCGCCTGTTCAAAAAACGCCACGTTTGCCGCCTGTGTGCGCTGTGCGATGAATGCACCGATGATCGCGTCGAGTTCATCCCGGTGCGTTACTCGCTCGGCGTTCGTACAGTAGCGGGGGTCCTCGATAAGGTCGGCGCGGCCGATCGATCGAAACAGCCGCTCCGCCATCTTTTGGGTCGAAGCGGACAGACAGACCCAGAGGCCATCGCTGGTACGGTAGGCGTTGCGCGGCCCGGAGTTGGTGGAGCCGCTGCCGACGCGCGATTTCACTTTCCCCGTGAGCCGATAGTTCGCGGCCTGCGGACCGAGCACGGCGAACAGCGGGTCGAGCAGGGGCAGGTCAATCACCTGCCCGGCCCCCCCGTTGGTTTCGACTTCCCTAAGCGCAATCATCACCGCTGCAGCGCCGTACAGCCCGGCGACGCTGTCAGCCAGGTACATCGGCGGCAGAACCGGCTCCCGGTCGGCAAACCCGTTCATCGCGGCAAACCCCGACATACCCTCGACCAGCGTGCCGAATCCCGGACGGCCCTTGTACGGCCCGTCCTGGCCCCAGCCGGAGATCCGGACGATCACCAGCTTCGGATTCGCCGCAAACAGGCGATCGGGGCCGAGGCCCATCTTTTCCAGCGTTCCGGGCCGGAAGCTTTCCACGAAGATGGCCGCGGTGGCCGCCAATTCGACCAGCATTTGCCGCGCCTCGGGCTTGCGCAATTCCAGACCCAGGCTTTTCTTGTTCCGCGCGTAGATCTTCCAGTTCGTCGCGACCCCCTGCGTATTCCATGCGCGCAAGGTATCGCCGGCAGGTGGTTCAACCTTGATGACCTCCGCGCCGAAATCCCCAAGCAGCTGCGTCAGCGTGTTGCCGGCCACGAGGCGCGACAGGTCGAGGACGCGCACGGCGTCGAGGGGGCCCGTCGCGTGCGGCGTGTATTCGCGCTCTTTCGGTCTCCCGGCCATCGTCGCCCCGCCCCTTGCCTACTCTGATTGTATGTTGGCGCCCTTGGCGACGGCCAGCCCGGTCAGAACGAGAACGGCCGATACCCGACAGGCGCGCACGCACATCAGGGCTTTTCCGCCACGATCAATGCGCTGACCACCGCCAGATCCTCAAGAGAGTACTTCTGGAAGTCGGGGTGCAATCCTGCTCGGATTTCCTCGCTCATCGGGGTCCTTTCCCCGGGGGCCACCTTCAGGATCTTGAACCCAGCAGCCTCCATCGCCTTGACCATGTCGGAGAGCCGCCGGCGGTTCGTATAGGAGTAGGCCTTTTCGCCGGTGAACCGCGCCTTCCAGGCAGGCTCGTCAACTTTCAGAAATTCGAGCGGCTTGGAGAAATCCATATGGTCCCGCATGTCGAAATTGTGCGCGCTGATGCCACCCTTGCGCAGAACTTTCAGAATCGCCGCAACAGTCTTCTCAACATCGGTGATATGTTCGAACACGGAGGCGGAGTAAACGAAGTCGATCGAACCTTCGGGCAGGCCGATGTCGAAGGACTGCCTTGGAAACAGGAACTGAATCCGCTCCGGATTGAATACAACCTGCTCGCGGCTGACCGTATAGATCTGGTCGGCTCTGAGCAGTGTCCTGTCGGGCGCAACCAAATTCAGCAGTTCGTAAGCCGCCGAATAGCTGCGCCGGTTGTAAAGTTCCGGGTCCCTGTACAGGTCCAGACCGATGTACTTCCTTGCACCCGTCGCAACAAACAACACGCCCTGTCCGAGGTTGGCTCCGGGACCGATCTCCAGGATCACCGGGGGCTGCACGCCCTTCCCATGCTCTCGCCAGATCGCGCCAAAGTAATTGAATATCCCGAAATTGTAGAGGGCCGTACCATTCACCTTTCGGCCCGAGGCAATCAGCTCGAGCAGGGCCTTGTCGTACGCTGCCGGGTGCATTCCGGGATCCTTGCGGATGACCACGTTGGCCATGAGCACCCCTTCTTCCGCAGTGTGGCTGAAGGACCATTGCGTTCCAAGGGCGATGCCAGCCACGAACAGCAGGAGCGCCAGCAGGCCGAGGCCGAGGCGGCTCATCTACGGCCGGCGCCTTTGGTCACGGGAACGTCTTCTGTACTCGATCCGATGAAAGTAAAGTAAGACATTATAAAAGCGCGACCGATGCATTCCCCGGCAACCTTGCCCGCTGCCGGAACCAGATGAAACCCGCCAGCAGGGCGGCCGGGAAGAATACCCAGTGGGGAGAAGGCCGCGCCGGGTTGAGCAGCTTCACCTCGACGATCTTGAACCCCTGCTCGACGCCGAGCTTCATGGCGCGGCTGCCGAACTTCACGTTCGCGACTTCTAGGTCCTCGCCCAGGGCGGCGAGCGTCACGCCGCCACTGCGCAGGCGCTCCCGGCCGTTCGCACCCTCCCCCAGCGGGAGAGCGACAGTCTTGCGGATCGTCTTGCCCTCGATCGATTCACCGGCGATGCTGACCGCGAGCCAGTCGTCACGGCCGAGCGTGTCGGCCACCTTGTAGATCTCCTTCGCCGGCACCGAAACATACTTCGCATAGAACTGGTCGACCACCCAGTCAGGCCGGAAGAACAGGAACGTCGCGACGAGCAGCAGAGCAATCTCGAGCCAGGTGCAGCGCGCGCGGAACCAGCCCATGGTGGCTGCCGCGAACAGCAGGGAGGCAACCGTCGCGCTGGCGCACACGACTGCGATGTCCCACCAGGAGCCGACCCCGATCAGCAGGATCTGTGGATTGAAGATGAACACGAAAGGCAGGATGGCCGTGCGAAAGCTGTACCAGGTAGCTTGCAGGCCGGTGGCGTTCGGATCGTCCCCGGAGATCGCGGCGGCGGCATAAGACGCGAGTCCAACGGGCGGCGTCACGTCCGCCATGATGCCGAAATAGAACACGAACAGGTGCACTGCGATGAGCGGAATGACGAGGTCGCTGCGCGCACCCAGTTCGACGATCACCGGCGCCATGAGCGTGGCCACCAGGATGTAGTTGGCCGTGGTCGGGACGCCCGCGCCGATCAGGAGGCAGATCACGGCCGTCAGGACCAGCATGACCAGAACGTTGCCGGCGGAAATCTGCTCTACGAAATCGGTCATCATCAGGCCCATGCCGGTCAGCGTGATCACGCCGACGATCAGTCCCGCGCTGGCACAGGCCACGCCGATGCCGATCATGCTGCGCGAGCCGAGCACCAGGCCTTTCCACAGGTTTTCCAGGCCCGTCCTCAATCCCTCCGCCACGGCGCCGGTGCGCCGGAACAGACCCAGCATCGCCGGCTGCACGACCACCAGCACGATCGCGGTGGCGGTCGCCCAGAATGCGGAGGTGCCGGGGGAAAGCTCCTCCACCATGAGGCACCACAACAGCACGATGATGGGAATGAAGAAGTGCATCCCGGCGCGCACGGTGGGCCAGGGTTCGGGCAGCCTGAGCACCGGCGCGAGCGGATCGTCCTGCGGCACGTCCGGATAGCGCGCCGAATAGCCGAGCAAAGCAACGTAGGTTGCCAGGGTCAGGACGGCCAGCGCCCAGCTGGCCGAATCGCCAAACGCCCAGCGTACGAACGTGATCCCGTAGTAGACCGCCCCGAGCGCCGCGAGCGTGCCGGTCAATCCCAGCGCCCAGCCCAGCACGCGCTGGCCTGCCGTGCGCGTGTAGCCCCGGGGGATCACTTTCAGGTCGTACTTCATCGCCTCGAGGTGGACGATGTAGAACAGGGCGATGTAGGAGATGATCGCCGGCAGCGCGGCGTGCTTGCAGATCTCCGAGTAGGGAATCCCGACGTACTCGACCATGAGGAACGCCGCGGCGCCCATCACTGGCGGCATCAACTGGCCGTTGATCGAGGAAGCCGCTTCGATGGCGCCCGCCTTGACGCCCGAATAGCCCGTGCGCTTCATGAGCGGAATGGTGAAGATGCCCCCCGAAACCACGTTGGACACCGACGAGCCCGACACCACGCCGTTCAGGGCGGACGAAACGACCGCCACCTTCGCGGGCCCGCCGCGCAGGTGGCCGAGCAGGGCGATCGACACCTGCATCATGTAGTTGCCCGCGCCTGCAATATCCAGCAGCGTGCCGAACAGCACGAACAGGAAGATGAACTGCACCGACACCCCGAGCGCCACCCCGTAGACACCCTCGGTGGTAAGCCACATGTGCGAAACGAACCGCTGCACCGTGGCGCCCTTGTGCTGGATCACCTCCGGCATCAACGGTCCGGCAAAGATGTAAACCAGGAACAAGCCGGTGGTAATGAGCATCCCCATGCCCATCGCGCGCCGCGTGGCCTCGAGCATGATGCCGACGCCGATCAGGCCCACTGTCATATCCATCGCCGTCGGCTTGCCGGGACGACCCGCCAGCTCGTTGTAGTACAGGTAAAGGTAGGCGGCGCAGAACGCGCCAGCCAGCGCGAGTATCCAGTCCGTCCAGGGCACCACTTTGCGCGACGAGGACTGGAAGGCGGGAAAGGCGGCGAACGCGAGAAAAATGGAGAACGCCAGGTGGATCGCGCGCGCCTCCGTGTCGTTGAAGATCCCGAAACCTACGACGAACGGGAGGGGCGAGGCATACCAGACCTGGAACAGCGACCACGCCGCAGCAACCAGCGCGAGAAGGACACCAATCCGGCCCGCCGGCTCTCGCCCGCCGAAATCGACTTCCTTGACGAACTGCTCGAGGTCCGGAATGGCCCCCTTGGCCTGCTCTGTCACTTGCGCGCTCCCGTAAACGAAAAGGGCGGAATTTTCATTCCGCCCCCTGCCAACCTTGCTGCCGTCTGGCTTATTTCAGCCAGCCTTTTTCCTTGTAGTACCTGATCGCCCCTTCGTGCAGCGGCGCGGACAAGCCATCCTTGATCATGTGCTCCGGTGCGAGGATCGCCAGCGCCGGGTGCAGCTTCTTGAATTCGTCGAAGTTGTCAAAGACCCCCTTGACCACCGCATATACGGTATCCGCAGGGACCTTGCTCGACGACACCATGGTAGCGAGCACCCCATAGGTCTTGGTATCGGCCGCATTGTTCGGGTACAGCCCGCCGGGGATCGTCGCATAAGCGTAGTAGGGCTTTTCCTTTACCAGCTTGTCGACCGCTGGACCGCTGACCGACACCAGCTTCGCCCCGCAGGAGGTAGTCGGGTCCTGGATATTGGCCGAAGGATGGCCGACGCCGTAGAAGAAGCCGTCGATCTTGCCGTCGCAAAGCGCCGCGCCATGCTCATCGGCCTTCAATTCGGAGGCCAGGGAAAAATCTCCGAGCTTCCAGCCCATCGCGACCAGCAACTCCTCCATCGATGCACGCGTGCCCGAGCCCGGATTTCCGACGTTGAATTTCTTGCCCTTAAAGTCGGCGAAGGTCTTGATGCCGGCTTCCTTGCGCGCAAGGACCGTGAACGGCTCCGGGTGGAGCGAGAACACCGCGCGCAGGTCGCTGTGCGCGCCATCCTTGAACTGGGCGAGCCCCTTGACCGCGTTGTACTGCACATCGGACTGGGTGGCGCCCATGTCCAGCTCGCCCGCCTTGATGGTGTTGACGTTGAACACCGACCCTCCGGTCGATTCGACCGAGCAGCGGATGTTGTGGGTCTTGCGGTCCTTGTTCACCAACCGGCAGATGGCGCCG
>JANNWA010000078.1:0-3994 GCA_031408275.1 Pseudomonadota bacterium | reverse complement strand
CAACCCGGTGCCGCAAGCGCATTGGCAGACCTTGCCTTGCGCAGCTCCGCAGGCGCAGTCCGCTAGGCCTTCAGACCGGGCTCAGGCCGAGGTTTCCCAGGAGGTCGGTCAGGGCGATCAACGGCAGGCCGATCAGCGAGGTCGGGTCGTCGGTCTCGATGCGCTCTATAAGCGCGATGCCCAGCCCTTCGGCTTTTGCGCTTCCGGCGCAGTCGTAAGGCTGCTCGCGGCGCAGGTAGGCCTCGATTCGGGCGGAATCGCTCCGCCTGAAATGGACCCGGCAGGGCACGAGGCGGGTTTCGGCACGATCGGCCAGGCTGTCGAGCAGGGTGACCGCGGTGTCGAAGCTGGCTATACGGCCCGATAGAAAAGACAACTGGGCAACCGCGTTTTCGTGGGTACCGGGCTTGTCCAGCCGCCGTCCCTCGCAGGAGGCGACCTGGTCCGAGCCTATGATGAGAGCATCAGGATAGGCAGCCTGAACCGCGCGAGCCTTGGCTTCAGCCAGGCGCAGGGCGGTTTGCCCGGGCGCTTCGCCGGCAAGGGGTGTTTCGTCCGCTTCGGGCCGGGCGCAGTCAAAGGGCAACCCCAGGCGCGCGAGGAGCTCACGCCGATAGCGGGAGGTGGATGCCAGGACGAGGCGCCGGGGTTCCGACCGGGATTGAGACATAGCTTTGTTTTGACAAGGTTTTTCTTGGATGATATCATCTCCCGTTTTCGCAGCACCAGTAGTGATGCGGGCTCAACCGAACCGACGCTTTCCACTGATCGACGGGTTCCCTTTCGCTGCAGCAAGGGGTGAGGCGAGGGGCACAAGTGCCGTTGCGGACTTTGGGCGCCTGCGGGACCTGCTGAGTTCGCCTGAGGGCGAGCTGGAGTATTCAGTGCAGGGAACCTCGGACGACCTGGGGCGGCCCGCGCTGAGATTGAAGGCGAAGGGCACCCTCCAGCTGACCTGCCAGCGCTGCCTCGGCGCGCTGGGTTTTCCGCTGGAGGTCGACGCGATGCTGGTACTGGCCAGGGACAAGGCTGAAATCGAGGCCCAGCCGGTGGATCCTGACAGCGCGGACCGCATCGTGGGTGGCAGGGAGATGGCAGTAGGGGAGTTGCTCGAAGACGAGATTCTTCTCGCGATTCCCTTTGCGCCGCGGCACGGGCAATGCTCGGGCACGGACGACAGGGCGGGCGAAGACAAGGTATCGCCATTTGCGGATTTGCGCGGACTGCTCAAGCAGGGCGGCCGGGCCAGGAATTGACGAAAGGAGTTTCACCATGGCAGTTCAGCAGAACAAGAAGTCCCCGTCCAAGCGCGGCATGCACCGCGCCCACGACTTCCTCACCAACCCGTCGCTCGCGCTCGAGCCGACGACCGGCGAGGTGCATCTGCGCCACCACATCAGCCCGACCGGTTTCTATCGCGGCAGGAAAGTCACCAAAGGCAAGGGCGAGTAACGCCTTTCGCTGTCCTCCGGCCGCCCTTCGCGCGACCGGCTGAGACCCGGCATGGACATCACGGTTGCCGTTGATTGCATGGGGGGCGACCACGGCCCTCACGTGACCGTTCCCGCTGCGCTCCAGTTCCAGAAGGGCGCCCCCGCGGTCGACCTGGTACTGGTCGGCCTGCAGGACGCGATCGGGGCCGAACTTCGCACCCGGGGCGCGGTCCCGGGGCCGCGCCTGCGCGTCCATCATGCGTCCCAGGTCGTGACCATGGAGGAGTCCGCCGCAACCGCGCTGCGCGGCAAGAAGGACTCGTCGATGCGCGTGGCGGTGAACCTTGTGAAGAGCGGTGAAGCGCACGCCTGCGTGAGCGCCGGAAACACGGGCGCCCTGATGGCAGTCTCGCGTTTCGTGCTGAAGACGCTGCCCGGGATAGACCGCCCTGCGATCTGCAGCGTCCTGCCCACGATTCGCGGCCGCGTCTACGTGCTCGACCTCGGGGCAAACGTCGATTGCGGGCCCGAGCACCTATTGCAGTTCGGCATCATGGGCACGTGCCTGGTCGCTGCGGTGGAGCATGCCGACAGCCCCTCGGTGGGCCTGCTCAACATCGGCGTAGAAGACATCAAGGGAAACGACGTGGTGAAGCAGGCGGCGGAGTTGCTGCGCGCGAGCGGCCTCAACTTTTTCGGCAATGTCGAGGGCGACGACATTTTCAAGGGCACGACCGACGTTGTCGTCTGTGACGGGTTCGTGGGCAACATCGCGCTCAAGAGTTCGGAAGGCGTGGCGCAGATGATCATTGCCGTCCTGCGCGAGGAATTCAAGCGCTCTGCTCTCACCCGGCTGGCGGCGCTTGTGTCGCTTCCGGTCATCAATGCGTTTCGCAAGCGCATGGACCACCGGCGCTATAATGGCGCGAGCCTCCTCGGGCTGAAGGGCATCGTGATCAAGAGCCACGGCTCGGCCGACGCATTCGCATTCGAGCAGGCGCTGCAGCGCGCGGTGGAAGAAGTCCGGAACGGAGTCCCTCAGCGCATTTCGCAACGCATGGCCCTGCTGCACCCGCCCAAACTCGCCTGAATGATCTATTCGCGCATTGCCGGCACCGGAAGCTACCTTCCGCCGAGGGTCGTCACCAACGACGAATTCTCCGAGCGCCTTGAGACCAGCGACGCCTGGATCCGGGAGAGAACGGGCATTGCGCAGCGCCACATCGCAGACGAATCCCAGGCCTCGAGCGATCTAGCCCTAGAGGCGAGTCGCGCGGCCCAGCAGGCCCCCCGCGCCCGCCCCGAAGACATCGACCTCATCATCGTGGCGACCTCGACACCGGATTTCATCTTTCCCAGCACTGCGTGCCTGCTGCAGGCGAAGCTGGGTTCCAAGGATTGCGCAGCGTTTGACGTCCAGGCCGTATGCAGCGGGTTCGTTTACGCGCTCTCCATCGCGGACAAGTTCATCAAGTCGGGGGCGCACAAGTGCGCTCTGGTCGTCGGCTCCGAAGTGTTCTCGCGCATCCTCGACTGGAACGACCGCGGCACGTGCGTACTGTTCGGCGATGGCGCCGGCGCGGTCGTGCTGCGGGCGTCCGAAACGCCCGGAATCCATTCGAGCGTGCTGCGCGCCGACGGGCGCCATGCCGGGATGCTGTCGGTGCCGGGCAACGTGAGCGGCGGAAAGATCATTGGCTCCCCATTCCTGCAGATGGTCGGCAACCAGGTGTTCAAGTTCGCGGTCAAGGTGCTCGATGAAGTCGGCCGCGAGGCTCTTGCCGCAGCCGGTGCGGGCGTCGATGACGTCGACTGGCTGATTCCCCACCAGGCGAACGTGCGCATCCTCGACGCGACTGCGCGCAAGCTCGGCATCCCGCTCGAAAAGGTGGTGGTCACCGTCGACCATCACGGCAACACCTCCGCCGCCTCCATCCCGCTGGCCCTCGACGAATATGTGCGGGCCGGACGCATCAAACCCGGTCACCGCCTGTTGTTGGAAGGCGTGGGCGGGGGCTTCACCTGGGGCGCGGTCTACGCGACCTATTAGGAAGGATCTGGTTCATGAAGCTTGCAATGGTGTTTCCAGGACAAGGCTCGCAGTCGGTGGGGATGGTCCGCGCTTACGAAGGCCTGGAGGGCGTGGAATCGGTCCGCAGCGAGGCGGCGGCAGTACTGGGTCCGGACTTCATCCGCCTGCTCGACGACGGCCCGGCCGATGCGCTCGGGCTGACAGTGAATACCCAGCCGGCGATGGTCACCGCCGGGTACGCTGCCTACCGCGCCTGGATCGCACTGGGCGGCCCGAAACCGGAAGTCGTCGCCGGCCACAGTCTTGGCGAGTACACCGCCCTGGTCGCCGCGGGCGCCATTTCCTTCGGCGACTGCCTGCCGCTGGTCCGCCATCGCGCCGAGGCCATGCAAAAAGCAGTGCCGGCCGGCGAAGGGGCCATGGCGGCGATCCTCAATCTCGACGACGAGTCGGTGCGTGCCGCGTGCGCGGAAGCGGCGCAGGGTGAGGTAGTGCAGGCGGTGAACTTCAACGGGCCCGGGCAGGTTGT
>JANNWA010000077.1:0-1500 GCA_031408275.1 Pseudomonadota bacterium | reverse complement strand
CCTTCGCGGAATACTGGTTGTGGCCGAGCAGGCAGCCGCTCGACAGGATGCAGCCTTCGCCCGTCTGGACGCGGTAAAGCAGGATCTCGCGGCCTTGCGGCGTGGTCTTGCCTACCCGCACGACGCCGTCGATGACGAGCGGAAAGCCGGAGCACGGGTCGCCCGGCGAGAAAAGCGTGGTGCCGGCGGGTACGGTATGGAATGCGCCCTGCGCATGCAGTGCCGTACGCAGCCCGGCGGTGAGGTCGCGCAGTGCCGGGAACAGCGCTTCAATTTTCTCTGCTGCCGCGCTGGAGATCATGGCCGGCAATGTTCGCTGGAAATGGACGCAGCGATTCTAAGCCGGACACGGCGTTTCAGGTTCTGCAGCAGCCTCGCTTTTGCTGCACGGGCGGGCAGGGCACCGAGCCGTAGCTGCAGAACACGCAGCAGTCTCCGGGCTTGGGTTTGAGGCGCGCGCCGCAGCCCGCACAGGCGTGGAAGAACAGGCAGGCGTCCGTCGGCATTGCTTCGATGCTCATGTAGCCGCAGTGCGGGCAGGTCAGGGTCGATTCGAGAACGATCTCGCTCACGGTTGCGACTTCGGGGCGGACGGATAGCCGGCGTTGGCCGTTGCGCGCGCCAACTGCCCGATCGTCGTTTTCGCGTCGTCGTAGGTGACAACGGCGATCGGCGGCTCGAGCGTCACTTTCGCATCAATTACCCCGGCGGTCTTCTTGAGCGCGAGGCGGACTGTGAGCGGACAGGTCGAGCAGTTCATGCCCTCCAACACGAGAATTACCGTGCGCGGACCGGCATGCGCTGGCGGCGCCAACAGCACGAGGCTAAGCAAGAAGATGCGGAGCATAGAAGGGAAACAAGAGGATGGCTTTCGCGGCGATCAGGGCGACCCAGAATGCGATGCGCTGGCGCCGCAGGACCGGCGGTGTCGCGCAGGAGGATGTGGGCGCGCAGCGGCGCGGTGCAACGTACAGACGCCAGAAGGCGAAGCCGAAGGCGCCGAGCGCACCCGCGAGAAAGGCGGGATAGAGCGGTTCCAGCGCGCGCAGGCTGCTCGCCCACGCGCCACCAAAGCCAAGCGCAACCAGTATGAGCGGGCCAACGCGACAGGCCGAAGCGCCGAATGCCGCGCCGATACCGGCGAGAATGGGTGCGAAAGCGGAGCGGGGCGCTTCCGCAGGCGTGGTGGAAGTCTGCATTCTCCGGATGCTACAGTCCGTACCCGGCTACGGAGTCAAGAGGCGCGTATGGGAGGACTGACGATCGGCGGTCTGGCGAAGGAGGCGGGCGTGCATGTGGAGACGATTCGCTACTACCAGCGGCGTGGGCTGCTCGAAGAACCCGCGCGTCCGGCGGGCGGCATCCGCCGCTATGGGGAGGCGATGGCTACGCGGATCGGTTTCATCAAACGCGCCCAGGACATCGGTTTTTCGCTCGACGAGGTGAAGGAACTTCTCAGGCTGGAGCGCACGCCGGATTGCCATGACGCGCGGGACATCG
>JANNWA010000076.1:0-3317 GCA_031408275.1 Pseudomonadota bacterium | reverse complement strand
CTTGGAGGCAGGGTCGATCACGCCGTCGCGGGCGTGCACCACGAGCATCTCGCCGAAGATCAGGTCGCGCTCGGGGCCGATCGGCAGGTGCTTCCACAGCCGGCACTCGAAGCTCGCGGCGGCTTCGGCGATCCGTGGGTGCTTCACCAGCGTGCACGGCGCCTGCGTGAGGCCGGCCTTGTCGAACTCGCTTTCGGATTCCGGTAGTTCGGCGCTCGAGACGTGCATCGCGTTGGCGTTCTGCTCGTCGACGAGGTTGACGACGAACTCCCCCGTGCGCAGGGCGTTCTTGAGCGAATGCTTCATCCCGCCGTCGGAGCGCCGGTTGAAGCTGACGATGCACAGGGGCGGTTCCTCGCCGATCACGTTGAAGAACGAGAACGGTGCGCAGTTGGCCACGCCGTTCTCGCTCAGCGTGGAGATCCACGCGATCGGCCGCGGGATCACCAAGCCGATCAGCAGCTTGTAGCGCTCTACCGGCGGCAGCGAGGCGAGGCTGAGTTCCATCAGCCCGAGACGCGGGTGAAGAACTCCCGGGTGCGCTCGGCCAGCAGGGGCACGGCCTCTTCCATGTACACCTTGAAAGGCGTCTGCGCCTGATGCACCTGGAAAGCCGCCTCGCTTGCGTAGACTTCGTAGAGCATCACGCGGGTCTTGTCCGCGGGGTCGACCAGGACGTTGAACGCGAGGCATCCCGCCTCCTTGCGCGCGGCCGAGGCGTTGGCCTCGAGCTTCTGCATGAAAGCTTCGACATTTTCGGGTTTGATGCGGATGCGGACGACGAGTGCGTAGCTCATGGCTCAGTTTGCGGGCGTGATTTCCACGCCGGTCCTTTCGACGATAAGTTTGTAATGCTCGGGACGGCGGTGGGCTGCCAGGTTGAACATGGTCTTGCGCAGGTTTTCGCCCAGCGCGAGGTCCACGGTGTGCACGATGACCTCGTCGTCCTCCGACGAGGTCTTGGCGACGATCTCGCCCGAGGGCGACACGATCACCGAATGGCCGAACATGCGAAAGCCGTCCTCGAAGCCGCACTTGGCGACCTCCACCAGCCACACCGCGTTCTGGAAGGCCATCGACTGCGCCATGATCAGGTGGTGGTGCACGCGTAGCGCCGGCGGCTCCGGGTAGTGAAGGTTCTCGGTCGGCGTGTTGAAACCCAGCGTCACGATCTCCGCGCCCTGCAGGCCGAGCACGCGGAACGCCTCGGGCCAGCGCCGGTCGTTGCAGATCAGCATGCCGGTGATGGTGTCCATGAATCGGAACGTGCGAAAGCCCAGGTTGCCGACCTCGAAGTATTTCTTTTCCAGGTGCTGGAAGGCGGCGCCCTGCTTGTGGTCGGCGTGGCCGGGCAGGTGGATCTTGCGGTACTTGCCGACGATGGCGCCTTCCGGGGACACGAGGATGGCCGTGTTGTAGCGGTGCCCCTTGCCTTCCTCCTGCGTGAGTTCCGCGTAGCCGATGTAGAAGCCGATGCCATGCTTTTTCGCTTCGTCGAAGAGCGGCTGGGTTTCGGGCGAGGGCATGCTGGCCTCGAAGAATTTCTTTTCGGCCTCTTTCTCGTCGTCGTACCAGTAGCGCGGAAAGAAGGTGGTGAAGGCGAGCTCTGGGAACACGACGAATTTCGCGCCCATGCCCGCGGCCTCGCGCATCATGGCCACGAGGCGCTTGACCACCGCGGCGCGCGTGTCGGCGAGATTGATTGGGCCGAGCTGGGCGGCGGCGATGCGGAGTTTTCTGCTCATGATCTGCGTCTTTGCAAAGGTCAGGATTGGAGGGGGGTGTTCCAGGCGGCCAGTTGCGCCATCTCGGGGATCTGGCGGCCGAGCGGGCGGAGGGACTCGGACACGTCGCGCGGCAGGAATTTTCCGCGGCCGCGCTCGGCGGAGAGCTTGCCGTTTTCGATGATCACGTCGCCCCGCGACAGCACGGTCACCGGCCAGCCCGTGAGCTGGCGGCCCTCGTAGGGCGTGTAGCCGGTGTTGTCGTGGATGAGGTCCTTGGTGACGGTGACGCGCTTTTCCGGATCCCAGATCGCGATGTCCGCGTCCGAGCCCACGGCGATCGTGCCTTTTTGCGGGTACAGGCCGTAGGTCTGCGCGTGCCGGGCCGAAGTGAGTGCGACGAATTCGTTGAGGGTGATGCGCCCGGCCTTGTAGCCGAAGGTGAACAGCAGCGGCAGTCGCAGCTCGAGCCCGGGCACGCCGTTGGCCATCTCCTTGAAGGTGGTCTTGTCGCCGTTCGGGAGCTTGCCCGTCGCGTCCATCTTGTATGGCGCGTGGTCGGATGAGTACACGGTCAGCGTGCCGTCCTTGAGGCCCTGCCAGCACGCTTCCTGCGCGGCCGCGTCGCGCGGCGGGGGCGAGCAGCAGAAAGCCGCCCCCAGCACGCCCGGCCGGTCGATGTCCTTTGCGGTAAGGAAAAGGTACTGGGGACAGGTTTCCGCGAACACCTTGAGGCCGCGCGCCTGCGCCCGGCGGATGATCTCGATGCCCTCCGGCGTGGAGACGTGCACGATCAGGATCGGGCAGTCCATGACTTCGGCCAGAGTGATGATGCGGTTGATGGCTTCGGCTTCCGAGCTTCGCGTGTGGCAGATCGCGTGGTAGCGCGGCACCACGTTGCCCTGCTTCACCATCTTGCCCGCGAGCCAGGAAATGATGCCGTGGTTCTCGGCGTGCACCATCAGCAGCGCGCCGTCCTTGCGCGCCACCGACATCACGTCGAGGATCTGCTCATCCGTGAGGCGCATGCGGTCGTAAGTCATGAAGATCTTGAACGAGCGCACCCCCTGGCCAATCGCCGCGGGCAGGTCCGCGGCCAGCGTTTTATCGTTGGGATTCGCGATGATCAGGTGGAAGGCGTAGTCGACCACGGCCTTGGCTTTCGCCCGCGCGAAGTAGTCCGTCAGGACCGTGGGCAGGTCGTCTTCGCGGTGCTGGGCGCAGAAGGAGAGGATCGTAGTCGTGCCGCCGTAGGCCGCCGACACCGTGCCCGAGTAGAAGTCGTCGGCGCCCGGCACGCCGAACGAGGAAACCTGGTCGATGTGGCAGTGGCTGTCCACGCCACCGGGCAGGACCAGCTTGCCGGTGGCGTCGATGGTGCGGGCGCCGGTGAGGCCGGTGCCGAGGGCGGCGACCTTGCCGTCCTTGATGCCTACGTCGGCGGACAGGGTTTCGGTTGCGGTCGCTACCGTGCCGCCGCGGATCACGATGTCGTAGGTCATCTACAGTCCCAGTTCGGTGAGGCCGGGATGGTCGTCCGGCCGGCGGCCCTGCGGCCAGCGGAATTTGCGGTCGGCCTCGCTGATCGCCAGG
>JANNWA010000075.1:0-2456 GCA_031408275.1 Pseudomonadota bacterium | reverse complement strand
GCGCCGCGAGCTGCCCGGCGTCCAGCGGCAGCCGGACAAGCTCGCCCGACACCAGCTTGAAGCTCTTCCTGGTCCGCGCATAGTCCGCGACGAGTTCAGGGTCGGCAAGCACGAGATACTGCTGCGCGACCCGCTCGATCGAGCTGATCCGGTCGACCAGCGACCGGCTCGAGCGCGCGGCCTGCGCGGCGTTGAACACGGCGTTCTGCGCCTGCTCGGCCAGGCGCTCGGTGTTCCAGGCGGAATACATGAGCGCGGCCGCAAGCGGTAGCGCGACCAGCAGGAACCCGGCCACGAGCAGCTTGAGGAAGGAGCGCGGAAAGCCCTTTTCCGCGGGGAGGCTCTTCATGGTGCCTATAATTGCACGATGAACGGATCACCAGACAGGACCAATGTCACATCCAAGGAGAAGGCGACGCGGGTATACCTTGTCGCTGCGGTGGCCTCCAACGGCGTGATCGGCGCGGGCAACCGCATGCCATGGCACCTGCCCGAGGACCTGAAGCACTTCAAGGCACTCACGCTGGGGCACCCGGTAATCATGGGGCGCAAGACCTACGAGTCGATCGGGAAACCCCTGCCGGACCGGGAGAACATCGTGGTAAGCCGCACGCAAGGGCTCGAAATCCCCGGCGTGAGCATCGCTTCATCGCTCGAGGGCGCGCTGGCGCTGTGCATCGGCGAACCGGTGGTGTTCGTGGTCGGCGGCGGGGAGATCTACAAGGCCGCGCTGCCGCTGGCCGACGGCATCGTGCTGACCGAGATCGGGCGGGACTTCGCCGGCGACACGAAGTTTCCCGGCTGGGACCGCGCGGCGTTCCGGGAATCCCAGCGGCAGTCGCACACGTCAGCCGATGGGCTGCCCTATGCCTTCGTCCTGTACGAGAGGATCGCCAAATGAAAATTAAATATCAACCCTGCCGGACGCAGTCCATGAAGTACTCCGTCACGCCGTCCACGTCCGCCTCGACCAGGCCGTGGATGTCGGTCTCGAAGCCCGGGAACCTGCGGTTGAAGTCACGCGCGAACTTCAGGTAGCTCACGATGGTCGCGTTGAAGCGCTCCCCGGGGATCAGCAGAGGGATGCCCGGCGGGTACGGGGTGAGCAGCACGCTGGTCACGCGGCCCTCCAGGTCGTCGATCGGCACACGGTCGATCTCGCGGTGCGCCATCGCGGCGAACGCGTCGGAGGGCTTCATCGCGGGCTGCATGTCCGACAGGTACATCTCGGTGGTCACGCGCGCCACGTCGTTGGCCTTGTACATGCCGTGGATCTGCTCGCACAGGTCGCGGATGCCCAGGCGCTCGTAGCGCGGAAACTTCTGGCAGAACTCGGGCAGCACGCGCCAGAGGGGCTGGTTCTTGTCGTAGTCGTCCTTGAACTGCTGCAGCGCCGTCACCAGGGTGTTCCAGCGGCCCTTGGTGATGCCGATCGTGAACATGATGAAGAACGAGTACAGCCCGGTCTTCTCGACGATCACTCCGTGCTCGGCGAGGTAGCGCGTCACGATCGCCGCCGGGATTCCGGACTTTGCGAACTTGCCCGAAACATCCAGGCCCGGCGTAATCACCGTGGCCTTGATCGGGTCGAGCATGTTGAAGCCCGGTGCCAGGTTGCCGAAGCCGTGCCACTTCTCGTTGGCCTTGAGCACCCACTCTTCGCGCGAGCCGATGCCCTCCGTGGCCACCTTCTCCGGCCCCCAGACCTTGAACCACCAGTCCTTGCCCCACTCGTTGTCGACCTTCTTCATCGCGCGGCGGAAATCCAGCGCCTCGAGGATCGACTCCTCCACCAGCGCGGTGCCGCCGGGCGGCTCCATCATCGCCGCCGCCACGTCGCACGAGGCGATGATCGCGTACTGCGGCGAAGTTGAGGTGTGCATCAGGTAGGCCTCATTGAACGAGTGCCGGTCGAGCTTGCGGGTCTGCGACTCCTGCACGAGTATTTGGGAAGCCTGCGAGATCCCGGCCAGGAGCTTATGCGTGGAGTGCGTGGCGTAGATGATCGCGTCCTTGGTGCGCGGCCGGTCGCGGCCGATGGCGTGCATGTTCTTGTAGAAGTCGTGGAAGGTCGCGTGCGGCAGCCAGGCCTCGTCGAAATGCAGCGTGTCGATCGAGGAATTGAGCGTTTCCTTCAGGATCTCCACGTTGTAGAGAACCCCGTCGTAGGTGCTCTGCGTGATCGTGAGGATGCGGGGCTTCTTCCTCTTGGCCGCGCGCGCGAACGGGTTGGCCTCGATCTTCTTCGCGATGTTCTCGGGGCTGAATTCCTCCAGCGGGATCGGGCCGATGATGCCGAGGTGGTTGCGCTTCGGCGTGAGGAACACCGGTATTGCGCCGGTCATGATGATCGAATGCAGTATCGACTTGTGGCAGTTGCGGTCGACCACGACGATGTCGCCCGAGGCCACGGTCGAATGCCAGACCATCTTGTTCGAGGTCGAGGTGCCGTTGGT
>JANNWA010000074.1:0-8413 GCA_031408275.1 Pseudomonadota bacterium | reverse complement strand
CCGGCAACTGCCAGAAGATACGCTCCGCGCCCCAGAAGCAGCCCATGCCGAACTGCACGGTTTCCAATCCCTCGGGAAACGGCGGCGTCATCGGGTTGCCTTTGACGAGATGCTTTGCCGGCACCCGCATCTTGTCCTTGCGGCCGGGAAGCGTGCCTTCCGCGGGAAGCAACTGGGTGGCTTTCTTCATGAATCCGAACATGGTGAACCTCCTGATTCCTGACACCTTAGAATACCGCACCTGCATACGGGAACCGACATGAAAATCTGCATCTTCGGCGCCGGCGCGATCGGCGGCGTCATGGCCGCCTGGCTCGAAAAAGCCGGCCATGAAGTCTCGATGGTGGCGCGCGGCGCCAGCCTCGAGGCGATCCGCGCCAAGGGCCTGCGCATCCGCACCAACGCCACCGGCGAGATCCTCACCACACACCCGCGCGCGGACAGCGACCCGGCCAAACTCGGCGTCCAGGATTACGTCATCGTCACGGTGAAAGGCCAGAGCCTGCCGCAGGTCGCTGGCACCATAGGACCACTGCTCGGCCCCGACAGTTCCGTGGTCACGGCGATGAACGGCGTGCCCTGGTGGTTCTTCGACAAGCTGGCCTACGGAGGTGGCAAACTCCGGCTCGAATCGCTCGACCCGGGCGGCAAGCTCTCGCAGGCGATGCCTACGAACCGGCTGGTCGGCTGCGTGATCCACTGCGCCGCCTCGGTGCCCGAACCCGGCCTCATCAGCCACAACATGGGCAAGAAGCTGATTCTCGGCGAGCCCGGCGGGAAAAACACCGCGCGCACGACCAGGATCGTCGAGGCGGTCACGGCCGCCGGCTTCGAAACGATCACCAGCGATTTCATCGAGAAGGACTTCTGGGTAAAGCTCCTTGGCAACGTGAGCTTCAATCCGGTTTCCGCGCTGACCTTGTCGACGGCCGACCGCATGATTGCCGACCCGCTCGTGAAGGGCTACATGGTGGCCGTGATGAAGGAAGTCCTCGCCATCGGCCGCGCCGTGGGCGTGGACGCCGACATCGACCCGGAGGCGCGCATCGACATGGCGCGCGCGCTCGGCGCGTTCAAGACCTCGATGCTGCAGGACATGGAGGCCGGCAAGGCCCTGGAGATCGACGGGCTGCTGATGGGCACGCTGGACATCGCGAAGCAGGCCGGCGTGGCCGCGCCTTTCACCGAGAGCCTGCTGGGGCTGATCGGCATGCGCGCCGCCGCGAGCGGGCAGTACGAGCACGCCTGATTTCCGCAACCCCTGCTACGGCAGCGGGAAGGCCTGAGGGCGAAGGCTCCCGATCACGAGGGCGTAGTGGCGCGTGAATTCCGCCCCGAGGAAGAAGATCTGCGCCGAGTAATAGACCCACAGCAGCAGGGCGATGAGCGAGCCCGCCACGCCGAAGCTCGAAACCACGCTGCTGCCGCCCAGGTACAGGCCGATGGCGTACTTCCCCAGGACGAACATGCCCGCGGTGAATGCCGCGCCGATCCACACGTCGCGCCAGGACAGCGGCGCGTCCGGGAGCACCTTGTAGATCACCGCGAACAGGCAGGCGATGATCCCGAACGCAATCGCCGAAGCCAGGTGGGCGAATACGTCGTATGAGCTGCTCCAGATCCCGCCCGCATAGCGCTCCAGCATCGCCAGCGCTGCGCTAAGCACTAGGGAAACGAGGAGCAGGAAAGCCAGCACCAGCACCAGCCCGAACGAATGCAGCTGGGTTCGCAGGAACACGACCACGGCCGGGCCTTTGGGCGGCTCGATGCCCCATAACTCGTCGAGGCTGCCCTTCAGCTCGACGAAGACGCTGGTGGCGCCCACAAGCACCAGCACGATGGCCACCATGGTCGCGGTGAGCCCGGCAGCGGGATCCCGGGCGCCCGCGAGCAGCGCCTGGATCGCCTGTGCGCCGTTGCGTCCCACCAGGTCTTCGAGTTGCGCGATGATCTCGCCCTGGGCTGCTTCGGCCCCGAAGAAGTATCCGGCGCCGGCGATGGCGAGGATCAGGATGGGCGTGATCGAAAACAACGTATAGAAGGCCAAGGCCGCGCCCTTGCTGCCGGCCCTGTGGTCGATCCATGCGTTCAGCGACTGGGTGAGGACCGTTCTCCAGCGGCCTGACGGGGCAGCGTCGCCATCCGTCATGGCAACCCAGGTTTGCGCACCCGGACCGGAGCGCCGGCGGACGAAGCCACCTTGTCCCCCGCAATAGCGCCGCCCGCCTGCGCTCGCGTGCGCGCCCCGACGTCATACGACGCGAATACCTTGGCTGCGGGCCTGGTTTCGGGCAGCACATAGACGATGCCGTTCGTGCCGCTGAAAGCCGGATGCACGACGGATTCGAAGAACTTCGCCGGAACGTTGATGCAGCCGAACGAAATCCGGTTGTCGAGCGGCGTCTCGGTGGCCAGGCGCTCTGCGCGGCGCTCCACCGCGTTGGACGTGACGACCGGATGCATGGAAACGGCCGTGTCGTAGTCGACCCAGAGGATTTCCTTGCCGCCCAGGTTGCGGTCCAGCGCGGCTTCGAAGCGGCCCGCCGGCGTTGTGCGCTCCTCCGGCCGGATGCTGGACAGCGGCCGATTGCCGATGCCCGGAACCGCATCGTCCCCCCGTGCCGAGCCGAGCAGGGCCGGGGCGGCGCCACGCAGCCGCCCATCGGCATGGAATACGAAAACCCGGGCGTCCACCTTGTCGACGATCACGAACGGCAGGCCGCGGTTGTCGCCCGAATCCACGACCCAGTCCGCGATGCCCCGTGCTACGAGCGAGGCTCCCGCAAGCGCGAAGTCCGCCCGCTTCGGGGGCTGCAGCGCGCGGGCAGGGTCGTCCGCCGCGCTGGCTGGCCGGGAAAGAAGTCCTGCCAGCACGCCCAGGCAAAGGCCGCCGGCGATTGTCGCGACGATTCTGCGCATGTGCACACCACGCTCAATTGCGGTCAACTTTGGGCGGACGAACGGGCGGCACGTAGATCTGCGGCGGCACCGGAGGCGGAACGACGACCGGCGGCGCTTCAGGCACCACCACGACCGGCACAGGCGGAGGCGGCGCAACGGCCAGCTGGAGCGGCGGCATTCCGACGCCCGGCCAGAGTACGGCCAGGCCCAACCCCGCGAAGCCGAGGGGAATCTGCGCATCGCGCTGGTACTGGTGGACCGGACTCAGGACCACGGGCACTAGGTCACCCTCGATCGGCACAATGACGACCGGGGGCACGACGATCGGGGGGATGGGGACCGGGCGGATGGTGCCAGTCATTCTCGCCACGGGAGCACCGCAGCATCCGACCGGGAGTGCGTAGGTGCCGGGCACGGCTTCGGTAAGGGAGAATCCGCTATAGGTAATGGGCTTGCCAATTCCAGCGGCCGCTGTATCAAAATTGGCCGTGCCGGGATTCAGCGTGACCCCGGGCGGGAGCCCCTGCAATCCCGTGAAGACCGCGGTGGTCGTGCCGTCGAAATTCTTGTCCGCGCCGCCGGGGTATACCAGCATCAAGGCGGTGACGGGCCCGCCCGTGCCCGTGAAGTCAAGCGCATAGTTGGTCGGCGTCGCGTACGAACTTGGGTTGTAACGGATGGTGACCGGTGCGCCCGGCCCCGTAACCGTAACGAAGGTGCCAGCCAATCCGCCGTTGGCAAATATCACCGAGCCACCTGCGGCCCCTGGCCCGGTGGCGCCCACGCCGGCATTCAGCGTCATTCCGAGAGCCAGCCCGAGGCTCAGGGCGGGAATGGCAGTGCTCCGAGTCTGGGTCATCAACGGGGCCAGGCCGGGGTTGAAAAGGTTGCTGAGGTTGATGTTGCGCGCGGCGCACATTTCGAAGTTGCCATCGGTCACCGTGATGGCGGTAAGCGGATTGGGTACCGACCGGATGACGTTGATATCCTGCCCGGCGCTCAATAGGATGCTGCCACCGTTCGTGGTGAGGGCTTCACGAACATTGATGTCCCTCCCACAGCACACCGTTATGTTGCCGAGGGTGGTGGTAATGGCCGCGTCAATATTCACGTCGAGAACGGCATTCACTACGAGGCTTCCGTTGGTTGGCGTTATGGCCGCCGTGGGGATGACCACCCCCAGCCTGTTGCGTCCGATATTCACGCTTCCCACGGCGTTCAACGTCAAGGTCGTCGGAACGGCCGAGATCCCGAGGGCGCCGTTCCAGGTGACTGCTTCAGTGATGAAAATATCGCCGTTGCCGGCACCGGGTCCGGCTACCGTGGCGATCGTGATATTGGAGTCCACCAGCTGGCCGGAAAGCGTTGCGCCAGTGATGTTGTCTCCAGGAGCGCTACCGACCGTGAAGTCCACCGGGTCGATCAGCCAGGTGCCGGTCTGACCAAGCGGGGCGGCCGTGGTGATCCTAACGTCGCTGGCGATATTTACATGCGCCGCGGAGGTTTCGATGAACCCGCCGTTGCCGCCGTTCGGGGCGGATGCGTCGAGCGTTCCGCCCGCGTTGACCGTACCGTTCTGCATGTCGCCCATCAGCCGGATCATGCCGCCGCGGGTGTCGATGGTCTGCGCCTGGATCACGCCGGTGTTGTTCACCACGCCCTGCAGCAGGGTTCCCACTGCTTGCGTGGTCAGGAGCACCTGCCCGCCGTCGGCCCGGATCGACCCGCTGTACTGCACCAGCGCATTCGCCGAGCCCTCGCTGACGGCGACGCTGAGCAGCCCGTCGCCCGCCATGTCGAGCGTCATTGCGTTGCCTGAGGCGAGCACGACGGTGCCGAGCCTGGCCGAGATTACGCCTTCGTTGCTGACGTTCGCGCCCAGCAGGGCCACGTAACCGCCGTCGGCGTTGATCGAACCGCGGTTGACGATGCTGGCGCTACTCGTACCGGAAAACTTATAGGTCCCGGCCATGAAGTCAGCGTCGGTGATGCTGCGCGTGGATGCGACCAGCCCGCCGACGTTCACCTGTGCGCCCTGCCCGAACAGGATGCCGTTCGGGTTCACGAGGAATACCTTGCCGTTGGCCGAGAGGCTGCCGAGGATGCTGGAGGGGTCCGGCCCGAGCACCCGGTTGAGCGCCACCGAACTGCTGCCCGGCTGCACGAAGCGGACCGCCTCGCCCGCCCCGATGCTGAAGGCCTGCCAGTTGATCGCCGCGTTCTGCGTCGTCTGGCCGATCGTGGTGGTGCTGCCGCTGGTGCTGATGGTCGCGCCGCCAGCGGATACCGCGCCGCCCGTGGGCAGGGCGAACACGTTGGGCGCAAAGGCGAGCATCACGGCGATCGCCAGTGCTTTCGGGGTGGATCTGGGGATGGTTTTCATGGCGGTTTTCCTGGGCCCTTCAAGGGCTTTATGCAGCGATGATCTCTTGTACGCCCCGTGAGAGGGATGCACTGTGCGCCGGCCAACACAAGCGCGGTTTCAGAAGAACTTGATGGCCTGGAACCAGAAGCGGCCATCCTTGTCCGGCGCCGAGCGGGCCGCTTCATTGCCCACCTTCCAGGCGTAGTACGTGTTGACCACGAAGTTGTTGTACTCGGCCCAGGTCAGCCCGACGCCCGCGCCGCTCAGCGTCCTGCGGTTGTCCACGTTCACCCAGGGATTCTTGTTGATGTTCACAGTGCCGCTGTCGGCGAAGCCGATCAGGTGGACCCGCCCCAGCTGGCGGTCCGAGAACCGCGGCAGCAGGTAGCGCCCTTCCAGAGTGGCGATGTAACCCTCGTCGGAATATGCCTCCCCGACCGGATAGGCGCGCACCCCGTACATGCCGCCCAGCCCCATCTTTTCGGAGATATCGAGGTTCTTGGAGGCGAACTGCCCGCGAACCGAGCCGTAGAGCGAGAACCGCTCGGTGACGTTCTGCAGCCGCGCGACGTGGTACGAGATCTTGTCGAAATGCCCGTTGGTCCGCGCCGTAGCCTGGTCCACGACCAACGCAGAGGGCGTTTCGATGTCGATGTTGCCGGTCGTCCAGGTGATCAGGCCGCTGTTCACGCCGCCGCCGCCGAAAGTGTCGCGATGATTGCCATTGAGACTCGCCATGAGCACCTGGGCTTTCCGGTCGATGACGCTCGAGGTCGCATCCACCCGGTCCTGGAAGGTCTTGGCGTCGGCGGCGAGCAGGGCATACAGGTTGGAGTTGCGCGTACGGACCAGCGGATAGCTGCCGTAGACGCTCACGATTTCCGCCGTGCCGTGGGCCCGCAGGCTCTCGAACTCCTCGCCCAGCTTGTAGTTGAGGGCGGTGTACGCCACGCCCGCCGTGGCCTTGCCGAACTGCATCTGGTAGGACGCCCGGCCGTAGTTCATGCCGCTGCCCGCGGTCATGCCGCGGAAGGTGAGGACATCGCCCCGCCCGGCGAGGTTGTAGACGTTCACCGTGCCGCCGACGCGATACACGCCGGTGTAGCGGTCGCCCGCGTTGTCCGCTTCGACGCTCCCCGACACCGTTCGGCCTGGCGTCACGTCGACGATCAGGTCGGTCGCACCCACGGAAGCCCCCGGAACGAGCGTGGACTTGACGAGCACGCCAGGAACGTCGGTCAGCAGCAGCAGGCGGTTCTCGAGCGGGGCGATGGCCACCGGATCCCCGCTCTTCAGGCCGTCGAGGATCCCGGTTGCCAGGGAATCCGACAGCTTCGACTGGTTGCGCAGCGTGATGTTGCCGTAGCGGCCTTCGATGACCGCAATCGTCACATCCCCGTCCAGGATGTCCTGCGCGGGCACGTAGGCCTGCGTCACGATATATCCGTTCTTGTGATAGAAGTCCGCGATCCTGGCCGCCATGGCGCGCAGGTCGGCCAGCGACAATTCAGCCGCGGCAACGAACCCGGCGGCAGCGACCAGGTCGCTCTCGGAAAACAGCGTTTGCCCGGTCACGCGCAGCGACTTGACCATGACCTTGACCCGGTCGGATTCCGGCGTCGCCGGCGCGGCGCGCTCCTCGAGCCGGATTTCCGGGATCTTCCTTTCCTGGAGCGGCGGAGGAGGAATCTGCTGGATCTGGCCGCCTGCGCCGGACGGCGCGATGATCTGCGAAACGGCTGACTGGCTCAGTGCGAGCAGGGCAACAGCCAATAGCGAGGTTTTTGACATTTTTGTTCCTCCGTGCGCTTTACCAATCATAGTGCATAAACGATATCAATACACCACCCTGCGGTATGTGCGGCAACGAACATTGCACGATCGAAACTCTGGAATCGAGACGGGCGCCTCAGTCCGGTTTCAGGATGCCGGCTGGGAATTCCTCGCCCGGAGCCGGGCCCACCGGCAGTCCGCCGCCCTCATCCAGCGCCGCACGCACCAGGTGCGGGTTCATGGGTTCCTTCAGGGCCGAGGCCTCCGCGTCGTGGCGGTTCCGGACATTGGGCAGGTCGCGCCGCAGTTCCTCGAGCAGGGCGATCATCTTGGCGGCCTTCTGTTCGGTCAGGAGGGTCACCTTCAGGTCCAGGTGCGCCCGCTGCTCGGCCAGCCCCGCAAGCCGGTTCTGCTTGATCAGGACCACGGTGGCCGTGAGTAGCGCCCCGAGTCCTACGATGCCCTGCAACCAGAAATAGGGTGCGGGGTCGAACTCGGGCAGGCCGAGCTCGAGCATCGCGGTGTTGGAAGTCATCCAGAGCGCCACAAACAGCAGGATGAAGCCGAGGAACACCGGCTGCCCGATGAAGCCGCTGATCCGCTCGAGGATCCGCTGGGAGCGGGTGATTTTGCGTTCCTCCCGCGTGTAGAACGCGACGATCGCCTCGATGTTCTGGCTGAGGTGGTCGCGCTCTTCTTCCATGATGAGGGATTCTGATTTCATCTGCGCATGGTACGGGTTCGGGCGGGCACTCGGACCAAATTTCGGGTTTGCTTCCCGTCCGTGTGCTGGCGCACAGACCACTTCCGGGAGTGCCGCGACGATCGGCGGCTGCCATCGCGCGCGGGACACTTCGATCCCTGCCGCACGCCATCAGGGAACCAGACAATGCCCGAAACAGGAAACGCTTCCACCCTGGCCGACGACACAGGCAGCAGAGCGGAAGGCATCACCGAGGTACGCCGCCAGGAAGCGCTGCTCAAGACCGGCGCCCTGCAGAGCGCGATCCTCAACAGCGCCAACTTCTCCAGCATCGCCACCGACGAGAAGGGCGTGATCCAGATCTTCAACGTGGGCGCCGAGCGCATGCTCGGCTACACGGCCGCGGACGTGCTCAACAAGATCACCCCGGCCGACATTTCCGACCCGCAGGAGGTGATCGGCCGCGCCAAGGCGTTGAGCGTGGAGCTCGGCACCCCGATCACGCCCGGGTTCGAGGCGCTCGTATTCAAGGCGTCGCGCGGCATCGAAGACATCTACGAGCTGACCTACATCCGCAAGGACGGCAGCCGCTTCCCCGCCGTCGTCTCCGTCACGGCGCTGCGCGACGACCAGGGCGCCATCATCGGCTACCTGCTGATCGGCACCGACAA
>JANNWA010000073.1:0-5483 GCA_031408275.1 Pseudomonadota bacterium | reverse complement strand
ATCCACGGCGACAAGACCCAGGCCGAGCGGCTGGTGGCGCTGGAGGCCTTCAAGGCCGGCAAGACCACGGTGCTCGTGGCGACCGACGTCGCATCGCGGGGCCTGGACATCGAGGCCCTGCCCCAGGTCATCAATTTCGACATACCGCATTCTCCCGAGGACTACGTGCACCGCATCGGCCGCACCGGCCGCGCAGGCGCGACCGGCGAGGCGATTTCGCTGGTGTCGCCGGACGACCTCGAATACCTGGCCGCGATCGAGAAGCTGATCAAGCGCAAGGTCGAACGCGTGCTGGTGCCGGGCTACGAGCCGGATCCGGCCACGCTGACGGTGCTGCTCGGCAAGGAAGCCGCGGACGCGGTGAAGGTCTCCACGCCGATCGCGCCCATCTCCTCGGGCCGGCCGCGCCACGAGCGCGAGGGGCGTGGCGAGCGCTCCGAACGGCCTTCGCGCAGCGAGAGGCCGGAGCGCAGGGAGCGGTCCGAGCGGCCGCACGGCGGTTCGCATTCCCAGCCGGCGCGCACACCCGCGGCGCCTTCGGACCCGATTTTCAGCAAGCCTTACGAGCCCGGTGGTGCGCCAGCGTCGGCCGACCAGCCCGCCGGCCCGGCTGCGGTCGCAGCGGGCCCGGCTCAGCGCAGGGTGCGCCCGATCGGCGCCCTGCTCGGCGGCCTGCGGCCTAAATCCTGAACTTTAGTTATTGAAAGACTGCACCTGGGGCCGGTCTCCAGGTAGTTGCATTTCCTTTTTTGGAAATACAATCAGACGCAGCGGGCGCCGTCCACTTCGATGCAGGACCCGCTGATCATCGACGCCTCGTCCGAGGCGAGGTACAGGCAGGCGTTCGCCACGTCGAGGGGCGTCGAGAAGCGGCCGAGCGGGATGCTCGCGAGGTAGGCTTTCCGCGCCTCCGGCGTCACCGCTCCGCCGGCGAATTCCGCCGACAGGCCGGTTTCCGGGCTGAATACCGGGTTCACGCAATTGATCCTCACATTGTCCGGGCCGAACTCGCCGGCCATCGACTTGCTCATCAGGATCACGGCCGCTTTGGAGCTGTTGTAAACCGCCAGGCCGGGCCGCGGACGCAGGCCGGCGGTGGAGGCGACGTTCACGAAGCACCCGCCGCCTTGCTTGCGCATGACGGGAAGCGCGTGCATGACCGACAGGAAGATGCTCTTTACGTTGACCGCGTACACCTGGTCGAACTCCGCCTCGGTCACTTCGAGGAAGGGCTTCTTGCGGTGCGTCCAGCCGGCGTTGTTGACCACGATGTCAAGGCGCCCGTACGTGGACAGGGTGGCGGCGACGAGGCCGGCCCAGTCCGTGCCGCTGGTGACATCGCCCCTGGCAAAGATGGCCTTGCCGCCCGCGGAGGCTATTTCGGCGGCCACGCGCCCGCCGCCCGCGGCGTTGATGTCGTTCACGACCACTTTTCCGCCTTCCAGCGCGAAGCGTTTGGCGATGCCTTCGCCGAATCCGGATCCCGCCCCCGTAACGATCGCCACCTTGTCCTTGAGCCGCATGTTGTCTCCTCTGTTCTGTTGGTTGTCAGCGCATTATAGAATCGCGTTCCGTCAAAGGGGGGGCCAGCATGAACCTCGACCGCGTCACCACCGGCCGCGACGTGCCGAACGACATCAACGTGATCATCGAGATCCCGATGAACGCGGAGCCGATCAAGTACGAGGTGGACAAGGAGACCGGCGCGATGTTCGTCGATCGCTTCATGTCGACCGCGATGCACTATCCCTGCAACTACGGCTACATCCCGCACACCCTGTCGGGTGACGGCGACCCGGTGGACGTGCTGGTGCTGTCGCCCTTCCCGCTGATCACCGGCGTGGTGCTGCGCTGCAGGCCCGTGGGCATGCTCAAGATGGAAGACGAGGCGGGGGAGGACACCAAGCTGCTGGCCGTGCCCATCGACAAGCTCACCAACCTGTACCGCGCAGTCAATTCCCCGCGCGACCTGCCGGAGCTCACGCTCGCGCAGATCGCCCACTTCTTCCAGCACTACAAGGACCTCGAGCCCGGCAAGTGGGTGAAGGTCGAGGGCTGGGTCGGCCCGCAGGAGGCCAAGAAGGAAATCCTCGACGGCGTGGAGCGCTACCGCAAGGCGAAAAAGAAACCTAGATTTTGAACAGGTGAACCCTACCTTAGGTCGCAGGAGCCGCGGCTCCCGCACCCTGGGCCCCCGTTACCCCCTCCCCAACCAAACCCGAAGTTACTCTTCGTGCTTGAACGGAGAGTGCTCCTTCAGTTCGTTCACGTACTTTTCGATGCCCGCGGTTTCGCGCTCGAGGTAGTCCTCGATCGCCCTGGAGAACTGCGGGTGGGCGAGCCAGTGCGCCGAGTACGTCTCCACCGGCAGCAGTCCCCGGTACAGCTTGTGCTCCCCCTGGGCGCCGCCCTCGAAGGCGTGGAGCTTGCGCGCAATCGCAAAGTCGATCGCCTGGTAGTAGCAGGCCTCGAAGTGCAGCAGCGGCACATATTCGAGGGCGCCCCAGTAACGGCCGTACAGCGTCTCCGGGGTGTAGAGGTTGAAGGCCCCGCCGATGGGCGCGCCGTTGCGCTCGGCCACGATCAGCAGCGTGTGTTCGGGCAGCGCCTCGCCGATGCGCAGGAAGAACTCGAGGTTCAGGTAGGGCGTCGACTGGTGCATGCGGTAGGTGTGGCGATAGCACCGGTTGAAGAATTCCCAGTGTTCGCGCCGGATCTCCTCCCCGCACAGGTGCCTGAAGGTGACGCCGGCCTCGCGGACTTTGCGCCGCTCCTGCTTGAGGTTCTTCCTCTTCTGGTGCGACATGCGCGCGAGGAACTCCTCGAAGTCCGCGTATCCCTCGTTTTTCCAGTGGAACTGCACGGTGCGCCGCAGGAGCATGCCGCGCTCGTGCATCAGGGCGGCCTCGCCCTCCGGAGGAAACAGCACGTGCAGCGAGGACACGCCCTTGGCGAGTTCGAGGGCCTTCTCGACAAGCAGGGTGCGGTCCGCGTCATTGCCCGCCAGGACGCGTGGGCCGGTGACCGGCGTGAAGGGCACCGCGCACAGCAGCTTGGGGTAGTACTCGAGGCCGTGGCGCGAATACGCGTCGGCCCAGGCCCAGTCGAAGACGTATTCGCCGTACGAGTGCGATTTCAGGAACACCGGCATCGCCCCGGCGAGTTCGCCGTCGCGTTCCAGCACGAGGATCTGAGGCTGCCAGCCGGTGCGTGCGGATGCGCAGCCGGTGTCGATCAGCGCGTGCAGGAACTCGTGGCGCAGGAACGGGTTGCCGTCGCACCAGCGGTTCCAGGAGGAGGGATCGATGCCGCCGAGGGATTCGAGGACGCGAAGGCGGATCACTGCGGCGCGGGTGCCTGTAGGAAGTGCGGGGACGAAAGTCATTATTCCGGATGGTGGCTCCCCCGGGCAAGCGCCGCGTTTGCGGTATATTCCAAGCATGACTACGACGACAGCGCCAAAGACCGATGGGCGCGTCGTGGTCGCCCTCGCGCAGATCAACTGCACCGTGGGCGACCTGCAGGGCAACGCCGCCCGCATCCTCGAATACGCCGGCCGCGCCCGCGAACTTGGTGCGGACATTGTGCTGACCCCCGAGCTTTCGCTCTGCGGCTACCCTCCGGAAGACCTGCTGCTGCGCGAGGGTTTCTACCGCGACTGCCGGCGCGAGCTGGAGGCGCTCGCGGCGAAGATCGCCGGCATCACCGCGATCGTGGGATTTCCCGAACTCGCGCCCGATGGCAAGCGCTACAACGCGGCGGCCGTGATCCGCGACGGCCGTATCGTGGCCACCGCGCGCAAGCACGACCTGCCGAACTACGAGGTATTCGACGAGAAGCGCTATTTCTCGGCCTGGAACGAGCCCTGCATCCTCGAGGTAAAGGGCGTGCGCTTCGGCCTCACGATCTGCGAGGACGTCTGGTGGCCCGAGGCGCCGGCCATGGCCAAGGCGGCAGGCGCCCAGGTGATCCTGTCGATCAACGCGTCGCCCTACCACAAGCGCAAACAATCCACGCGCCACAAGGTGTTCCGCGAGTGGATCCGCGCCTCCCACCTCCCCATGGTCTACGTGAACCTGGTCGGCGGGCAGGACGAGCTCGTGTTCGACGGCGCCTCCTGCGTGCTCGACGGTGAGGGCAACGTGGTGCAGCAGGCGCCGTTCTTCGAGGAATCGCTCGAACTCGCCGTGTTCGAGGGGGCAAGACCCCTGCCGGGGGCGATCTCGAAGGAGCTGCCCGTCGAGGCTGAGGTCTACCAGGCACTGGTCGTGGGGACGCGCGATTACCTCGGCAAGAACGGATTTCCGGGTGCGCTGCTCGGGCTGTCCGGCGGCGTCGATTCGGCGCTGACCCTCGCGATCGCCTGCGACGCGCTCGGCGCCGACCGCGTTCGCGCCGTGATGATGCCGACCCAGTACACGGCGCAGATGAGCCTGGACGACGCCAAGGAAATGGCGCGGCGCCTCGGCGTGCGCTACGACGTGATCCCGATCAAGCCGGTGTTCGACAGCTTTCTTGAGACGCTTGCAAAGGAGTTCGAAGGCCGCGCTCCCGACCTGACCGAGGAGAACCTGCAGGCGCGCATCCGCGGCACGATCCTGATGTCCTTGTCGAACAAGTTCGGGTCGATCGTGTTGACCACCGGCAACAAGTCCGAGATGGCGGTTGGCTATTCGACGCTCTACGGCGACATGGCCGGCGGGTACGCGGTGATCAAGGACCTCGCCAAGACGCTGGTGTGGGAGGTATGCCGCTATCGCAATACCGTCTCGGACATCATCCCCGAAAACATCATCACGCGCGCGCCCTCGGCCGAACTGCGCGACAACCAGACCGACCAGGACAGCCTGCCGCCCTACGAGGTGCTGGACGGCATCATGGAAGCCTACATGGAGCAGAACCGCAGCCCGGGCGAGATCGTGGCGCAGGGGTACGCGGCGGCCGACGTGCAGCGCGTAGTGGGCCTCATCAAGAAGAGCGAGTACAAGCGCCGCCAGGCGCCGCCCGGGGTGCGCATCACCTTCCGCGGGTTCGGCAAGGACTGGCGCTACCCGATCACCTCGAAGTACCGGGAATAGGGCCGGCCGCGAAATGATTGCTACAATGAACGCGATTCGCTAGGACAGCCAGCTAGGACAGCCGCAGCAAAAGCACTGGAGGAACCGGCATGAAGAAGATCGAAGCCATCGTGAAGCCTTTCAAACTGGACGAAGTGCGCGAAGCGCTGTCGGAAGTCGGGGTGACCGGCCTCACCGTGACCGAGGTCAAGGGATTCGGCCGCCAGAAAGGCCACACCGAGCTCTATCGCGGCGCCGAGTACGTCGTCGATTTCCTGCCCAAGGTGAAGATCGAGGTGGTCGTGCCGGACAACCACGTCGAGCCCGCGATCGAGGCGATCGTCAAGGCGGCCCGCACCGGCAAGATCGGCGACGGGAAAATCTTCGTGACCTCGGTCGAGCACGTGGTGCGCATCCGCACCGGCG
>JANNWA010000072.1:0-1710 GCA_031408275.1 Pseudomonadota bacterium | reverse complement strand
CTGCAGCAGGTTGATCACCTGCGCCTGGATCGAAACGTCCATCGCCGACACAGGCTCGTCGCAGTAGATCAGCTTCGGCTCCACCGCGAGCGCGCGCGCGATGCAGATGCGCTGGCGCTGACCGCCGGAGAACTCGTGCGGGTAGCGCAGCGCGTGCTCTGGAGCGAGACCGACCATACTGAGTAGTGCTTTGACCCTTTCTTTCTCGTTTCCTGAATACAAGGAATGCAGGAACAAAGGCTCGGAAATCATCTGTCCCACTGTCATGCGTGGGTTCAGCGACCCATACGGGTCCTGAAAGACGATCTGCATCGCGCGGCGCCGGGCGCGCAACGCTTCGCTGCCGAGCGTGGAGAGGTCCTCGCCCTCGAACCAGACCTTGCCGGCGGTCGGCTCAAGCAAGCGCAGCACCAGGCGCCCAACGGTCGATTTGCCGCAACCCGACTCGCCCACCAGCGCCAGCGTCTCGCCCGCGGCGATTTCGAAGCTCACGCCGTCGACCGCGCGCACGGCGCCGAAATGCTTGACCAGGTTTTCCGTGCGCAGCAGGATCACAGGGGAGCCTTCCAGCAGGCCGCTTCATGGCCTTGCGCCATATTCACCAGCACCGGATCGTCCGTGCGGCAGCGCGCGATCGCGAACGGACAGCGGGGTTCGAACCGGCAGCCCACCCGCGACGCCGACTGCCCCGGCACCTGCCCTTCGATCGCGGCGAGACGCTCCTGTTCCAGGTGCAGCCGTGGAATCGATCCGAGCAATCCGATGGTGTAAGGGTGCTGCGGCTCCGCAAACAGCCGCTCCACGCTCGCATGCTCGACGATGCGCCCCGCGTACATCACGGCGACATCGTCGGCCAGTTCGGCGACCACGCCCAGGTCGTGCGTGATCAGGATAATCGAAGTGCCGGTCTCTTCGCGCAGGCCGCGCATCAGGTCCAGGATCTGCGCCTGGATCGTGACATCCAGCGCCGTGGTCGGTTCGTCCGCGATCAGCAGCTTCGGCTCGCAGGCGAGCGCCATCGCGATCATCACGCGCTGGCGCATGCCGCCCGAGAGCCGGTGCGGAAAATCGTCATAGCGCCGTTCCGGCTCGGGAATGCGTACGCGGCGGAGCATTTGGATGCCACGCTCCTTTGCCTGTGCCTTGCTCATGTCCCTATGCTGCAAAAGCACCTCGGAAATCTGGTCGCCGATGGTGAATGCCGGATTGAGGGAGCTCATCGGCTCCTGGAAGATCATCGAGATGCGGTCGCCGCGCAGCGCGCGCATCTGCGCCGCGTCGACCTTGAGCAGGTCGCGGCCCTCGAACAGGATCTCGCCGCCCGCGATGCGGCCCGGCGGCCGCGGCACCAGGCCCATGATCGAGAGCGCGGTCACGCTTTTCCCGCAGCCCGATTCGCCCACGATGCCGAGCGTGCGGCCGGCCGCCAGCGAAAAGCTCACGCCGTCCACGGCGCGGAATTCGCCGTCCTCCGTGGCGAAATGGGTGCTGAGGTTCCTTACTTCGAGAATTTTTGCACCGTTGCTTCGATCACCGCGCGGTCGGTGATTCCCGCCGGCCGCGCCTTGCTTGGCAGGCAGGTGGAAAACGGCTGGAAGCGCTCCAGGCTCTTCGCGTACAGGCGTTTCAACTCGGCGATGGGGTCCTCGTGGTCGTCGACGCGGATGTCAAGGAACGGGTAATCCTCGGTCGTGTGAACGCGCAGCGCCG
>JANNWA010000071.1:0-9921 GCA_031408275.1 Pseudomonadota bacterium | reverse complement strand
TTCGTCGCATCGATCCCCGAGCCCTTGCATGCATGGAGCACGACCTCCCCCTGCACCTCGCCCCCCGGCAGCAGGGCCAGTTCGTCGCGAAAACGGCGCAGCACCATTCCGTCGTGCCGAAGGTCCAGCCGTGCGTCGGCCGGCGCGCCGAGCACCTGCCGCAACATTTCATCCAGGCGCCGCGCATCCGGGGCGCGCGCCCCTCCCGAGCGCAGGAAGTCGCGCAACATCAGCTTGGCCTTCGCACCCGCAGCGGCGCGCAGCGCTGGCACAGACAAGCGGTCCGGCACATCCCCGGAAAGCAGCTGCCCGGCCTCCGCAAAATGCGCCGCCGCGCGCGCGAGGCTTTCCCGCCAGCGCGGGTACCGCGATCCAAGCAGCGGCCCCACGCGGCGCCTCACCCAGTTGCGCGCCAACCCTTCGTCGGCGTTGCTTTCGTCCTCGATCCATTCCAGGCCGTTCGCGGTCGCATAAGCGACGATGGCGTCGCGCGATACCGACAGCATCGGCCGCAGCGCCCGCGTCGCACCGTCCGCCGCGGTGGGCAGCGGCCCGGACTCGGGCATGGCCGCGGCGCCGCGCAGGCCTGCGCCGCGGAGCAGGTTCATGAGCACCGTCTCTGCCTGGTCGTCGAGCTGGTGGGCCAGGGCAATGAAATCGGCGCGCGCCCCGGCCAGGGCCGCATAGCGCGCCTCGCGGGCGGCCGATTCGAGCCCCGCCTTGCGGCGTGCCGGCACTTTCACGCGCCTGACGGTCAACGGGATGCGCAGGCGCCGGCACAAGGCACGGCAATGCCGCTCCCAGGCATAGGCGTTCGGTGAGAGGCCGTGATTCACGTGCAGCGCTGAGAGCTTGAGCGACTGGGACGACCCCAGCGCTGCCAGCGCATGCAGCAGGACGACAGAATCCACGCCACCCGACAGGGCCACGCAAACGGCCGAGCCGCGCGCACCGGCGCGCCCGAGCGCCGCCGCGAGGGCTTCGCCGACGACGCCGCTATTTCGCGGCGGTTTCCTTGAACTTGCCATAGCCCATCAGGCGCTCGAGGCGCTCCTCGACGAGCAGCGCGGGCTTCTTGGCCTGCAGGTGCTTGAGCGCCTCGGCAAGCGCCTTGCGCAGCGCCTGCGCTGCCGCCTCGGGATCACGGTGCGCGCCGCCGAGCGGTTCGGCCACGATCTTGTCGACGACGCCGAGCGTCTTCAGGCGGCTGGCGGTGATGCCCAGCGTCTCTGCGGCCTCGGGCGCCATGTCGGCGCTCTTCCAGAGGATTGAGGCGCAGCCCTCGGGCGAGATCACCGAGTAGGTCGAGTACTGCATCATGATGGTGATGTCGCCGACCGCGATGGCCAACGCTCCTCCCGAACCGCCTTCGCCGATCACAGTGCAGATGAGCGGGACACGCAGGGAAGCCATCGCATAGAGGTTGCGCCCGATCGCTTCCGACTGCCCGCGCTCCTCCGCGTCGATGCCCGGATAGGCGCCCGGCGTATCCACGAACGTGAACACCGGCAGCTTGAATTTCTCCGCGAGCTTCATCAGGCGCAGCGCCTTGCGGTAGCCCTCGGGCTTGGGCATGCCGAAATTGCGCGCGATCTTCTCCTTGGTGTCGCGGCCCTTCTGGTGGCCGATCACCATGCAGGATTCACCGTTGAAGCGCGCCAGCCCTCCTACGATCGACTGGTCATCGGCAAAGAGGCGATCGCCGTGCAACTCCTCGAAGCCCGTGAACAACATGCCCACGTAGTCGAGCGTGTAGGGCCGCTGCGGATGGCGCGCCACCTGCGCGACCTGCCAGGGGGTGAGCTTGGCGTAGATCTCCTTGGTCAGCGCCTGGCTCTTCTTTTGCAGGCGCGCGATCTCCTCTGAGATGTCGACGGCTGAATCGTCCTGTACGAAACGCAGTTCCTCGATGCGCGTCTCGAGCTCCGCGATCGGCTGCTCGAATTCCAGGAAGGTGGTCTTGCTTGAGGGCGGCGGCATGGGCGGATTTTACGCTATCCGGATTTCAGGCTTCCGCCCGGTTTTGAATTCCCCATATCTCGTGGTTTTGTGCGTTTACGTGGTTGCGCCTTCGCGCAACCGCAAAAACGCACAAAACCACGAGAACCGCAAAACCTAAAAAGAAAACCGCATCTTCAATTTCCGCTCTCCTGCTTTGCCCGTCAATACTCCACCGGGACCGGATCCAGGCTCCTCCACAGGTACCACGTCGCCACGGACCGGTACGGCCGCCACGCCTCACCGTGCTCGCGCAAGCGGTCCAACGGGATGCGCTCATCGTTGTAGTAATGCAGGTGCACGGCCTTCTGCAAGCCGAGGTCGCCCACCGGGAACACGTCCGGGCGCAGCAGGTTGAACATCAGGAACATCTCCGCAGTCCAGCGGCCGATCCCCCTCACCTGCACCAGTTCGTCGATGACCTCATCGTCGCCCATGCCCCCCCAGCGATGCGGGTGGATCGTGCCCTCGGCGAAATGCCTGGCGAGGTCGACGATGTACTCGACCTTGCGGTCCGAAAGCCCCGCCGCTTTCAACCTGCGCCTGCGCGCGCGCAATGCAATGATCTGCGCGGGCTGCATTTCAGGCGCCAGGGCGGCGACCCGGTTCCAGATGCTCTGCGCCGCCTTGACCGAAATCTGCTGGCCGACGATCGACCGGGCCAGCGTGAAGAAGGGCTCGCCACGGCGCTCGAGCGAGACGCGCGGGTAGGCGCGGATGATCTTGGCCAATACGGGGTCGTTGCGCGCGAGCTCGCGCTTGGCCTTCAGCCAGAATGCGGGTTTCATGAGCGCGGTGCCAGCGGCAGGTTCACCAGCAGGTTCTGCGGCTTCATGCGGACGCGGTCGTCCTCGTTGGCCGACAGCGCCATGTACACCGGCCGCCCGGCGATGCCGGGACGCATGTCGCCGGCATCGGCGAAGTCCATCCGGAACAGCGAGAGCAAACGGCGCATGCGCCCGTGGTCCACCTCGCCGCCGTCGTAGAGGTCGTTGAGGATGCCGGTCGATTCCGCGTCCAGCCCGATATGCCAGGCCCAGCGGGGCTCGTCGATGCGCGCAAGCGGCTTCACCTTCACGGTCACACCGTGGAAATGCACGACCCAGGCCTCGATGACCCGGCACAGCGCTTCGAGCGCCGCGCGCCCGTGGTTGAGGCTGATCACGGTGTCGTAGCCGGATTCGCGCTCCCAGTACAGCGCGGCGTTCTCGCGGTCGAGCACGTCGAGTTCCACGCTCTTCAGGCTGGTCTGTGCCTCGACGATCAGCCGGCCGATGCTGCCGTAGGCGTTGCCCGCCGCGTGCATTTCCACCGTCTCGAGGTCGGCCACCAGGATCGCTCCGTCCTGCAGCGTCAGCTTCTGGTCGCGGAAGAACAGCTCGGCCGCGCGCAGGCGCAGCGGTTCCCCGCACCCATCCAGGACGTTGCGCAGGATCACGTGGACCATCTGCTCGATGAACAGCGGCGGGATGTCGACGCTGCCGTCGTTGAACAGCGCAAGGTAGGCGCCCTCGATGGTGCCTGCCGACAGCAGCCGGTCGCGAAAGCGCAGCACCACGCGGTAGTTGTCGCGCGCGTCCTCGTCCGACAGCGCATTGATCTGCGCGTCGCTGACTGCCCGGCGCGGTTCGGCCATCAGCGAAGCATGCAGGACGGACTCGGCTTCGCAGGATTCCTCTACCGGATGCACCTCGGGCCGCAGGTAGTACGCGCGCAGGAAATCGTCCGAGACCGCAAGCCACCCACGGGCATCGCGTTCAAGCAGACGAAAGCCGCTATTGCGCCAGAAATCAGGCAGGGGCTAGGACCAGTCTGCTATGCGCCGACACATGTTGCTTCAGGAATTCCATCTGGTCGGCAAAAATCCGGCGGTTGGTGAGGATCAGGTACTCGGCCTTGTTGGGCACGTAGGGCGCATAGAGCAGTTCCGTCCCGGCCTCCTCGGGAGTGCGGTTGCGCTTCACGCCGTTGCAGTGGCGGCAGGCGGTGACCACGTTCATCCAGGTATCCCTGCCACCGCGCGACAGGGGCGTGATGTGGTCGCGCGTCAGCCTGAAGTAGTGGAAATCGCCGCCGCAGTACGCGCACATCTGCCGGTCGCGGCGGAACAGTTCCCGGTTGTTCAGCGGCGGCGTCTGGTTGAAGCCCTTGCGGGCCATGGCCTTGCCCTTGATCGCGACGATGGAGTGCGCAGTGATGCTGGAGCGCTCGCCGGTGATCCTCGAAATGCCGCCGTTGAACGTGAAGGTTCGCTCGCCCATCGTCCAGGCCACGAGGTTCTTGGCGTAGTAGAAGCAGGCCTGCTGCCAGCTGATCCAGCGATGCGGAACGCCGTGCATGTCGAGCGAGAGTATCAGTGGACTGTCCATGATCGGCTGCCTGCGCACCCTTCGGGTCGGTTACTCCCGGAGGATTCTGCCGAATAGTTTTGGACTTGGCAACGCTCGCTAAAGCAAAGACTAACGTTTCCGGCTGCCCGCCTTGCCTGCCGCTTTGATTCCCCCTACCGCTTCCTTGAAGGCCTGGCCCGGCGTGAACGCGGGGCAGTTCCGGGCGGGAATCTTGATCTCCTTGCCGTTGGAGGGGCTGCGTCCGGTGCGAGCCTGGCGCTTGCGCGCGAGGAAAGTGCCGAACCCGACGACGGTCACGCGGTTGCCTTTTGCGACGCCCGCCACGACAGTCTCGAACAACGCGTTGACCGCCTCGGCGGCGGCGGTCTTGCTGATGGCTGCGGCCTTCGCGACGGCATCCGTCAGGTCGGCTTTGCTGATGTTCGCCATGCCTCCGCCCTCATGCTTGCCGAAAAAGAGCGCGCATCATATCGGCAACGTCCGGTCCGCACAATGAAGCAGTTCACGCATTCTGCGCCGCTGCACTGCGCAATTACGCCGGGACCGCAAAAGACTACAATCCCCCCCTGCTCCATCAACACCCAAAGGGAGGTTTCAATGAAAACCAATACAAGAACGGCGGCCGTAGCAGCCGCGTGCACGCTGGCGTTTTCGGCTTGCGCATTTGCGCAGGCGCCGGCCGCCCCGCCGCCCGCCTGGAAGCAGGGCATGGGCGACAAATACAAGGACTCCAAGCTCGCGCCGAATCCGGGCAAGAACACCGAAACCACGGCAAGCGACGTCCCGATGGACAAGCTCAAGGTACCCAAGGGCTTCAAGGTGGAGTTGTGGGCCACAGGCATGCCCGGAGGCCGCGCGATGGTGCGCGGCGACAAGGGCAAGATCTACATGGGCACGCGCGGACTCGGGCGCGTCTACGAAGTCACGGATGCCGGCGACAAGCGCACCAGCCGCGTGGTGATCGACAAGCTCACGCAGCCCTCGGGGGTCGCGGTCCAGGGCAGTACGCTGTATGTGATGGCGATCGACAAGGTGCTGCGCTTCGATGACATCGAGTCGAAGCCCGACGTGCAACCGGTGGACATGACGGCCAAGTTCAACCTGCCGCCCGAGCAGCACCACAACTGGAAGTACCTCGCCTTCGGCCCGGACAAGAAGCTCTACGTGCCGTTCGGCGCGCCCTGCAACATCTGCGAGCCTTCGAAAGAGTACGCGCAGATCCGCCGCTACAACCCCGACGGCTCGGGCATGGAAGTCATCGCCACAGGCGTGCGCACCACGCAGGGCTTCGACTGGCATCCCAAGACGGGCGAACTGTGGTTCACCGACCACGGCCGCGACTGGCTCGGCGACGACGGCCCGCAGGACGAACTGAACCGAATGAGCAAGGAAGGCCTCAATTTCGGCTTCCCGTACTGCCACGCGGCAGGCGTCGTTGACCCGGACGTCACCAAGGCCGAGAACAAGGCCACCGCCTGCAAGGACGTGACCAAGCCGGTCTCGCTGATGGGGCCGCATGCCGCGGTGATGGGCGTGAAGTTCTACACCGGCAGCATGTTCCCCGCCGAATACAAGGACAGCATGTTCATCGCGCGCAAGGGCTCCTGGAACCGCACCCAGAAGTTCGGCTATGACGTGGTTAACGTGCGTCCGAGCGCGGACGGCAAGAGCGCCAAGGTGACGCCGTTCCTGACCGGGTTCCTCGACGCCAAGGAGCAGAAGTTCTCCGGCCGGCCCGCCTACATCCTGCAGATGCCCGACGGCGCGCTGCTGGTGTCGGACGAGCAGCTCGGCGCGATCTACCGCATCAGCTATAGCGGCGGCGAGGCCAAGAAGAAGTAATGACCGGACTGCTCCGGACGGGGCGATGGGCAGCAATGCTCATCGCCTTTTTTGCGCCTGCTGCGGCGGCCCAGACCGCCGCGCCCGCGATCGCCGAGCGCCTGCAGGCCTGCGCGGGCTGCCATGGCCCGGACGGCAACTCGGTCACCCCGGGGATCCCGTCGCTTGCCGCGCAACCGAAGATCTTCGTCGAGAATGTCCTCGTGCTCACGCGCGAGGGCATGCGGGGAAACGCGGTCATGCAGGGCCTGATGAAAGGCGTCACCGACCGCGAGATCTCCGCGCTCGCCACCCATTTTGCCGCCCTGCCCGCCAAGCCCTCGCCCGGCGAGCCGGACAAGGCCCTGGTCCAGAAGGGGCGTACGCTGTCCGGCAAGTTGCGCTGCGGCACCTGCCACCTGCCGCATCTGCGCGGCCGCGAGCAGATGCCGCGCCTGGCTGGCCAGCGCGAGGAGGTCCTTTACGCAAAGATGATCGCATTCCGCGACAAACCCCCGCCCGGCACCGACACCATAATGAACGCCACGCTGTACGGCACGACGGACGCCGATATCAAGGCAATGGCGCATTTCCTGGCGCATGCGCGGTAAGGCATTCGCGGCGCTGGCCGCGCTCGTCGTGGCCCTGCCCGCTTCCGGCCAGGATGCAGACGGCGTCGTCGTTTCCGTTACCCGCGGCGAGAGAAAAGCCTTCGACGTTCCGGTGTCCATCGATGTCGTAGGCGGGGACGTGCTGCGCGAAGGCCAGCCCAAGATCAACCTGTCAGAGGCGGTCGGCCGGGTGCCCGGTCTCCTCGTCCAGAACCGCAACAATTACGCGCAGGACCTGCAGCTTTCGATCCGCGGCTTCGGGGCGCGCTCCACTTTCGGCATCCGCGGCGTCAAGCTGTATGCCGACGGTATCCCGGCCAGCATGCCCGACGGCGCCGGCCAGGCGGCGAATTTCGACCTGTTCTCCGCCAAGCGCGTTGAGGTTTTGCGCGGCCCGTTCGCGAGCCTGTACGGAAACAGCGCGGGCGGCGTGGTGCAGATTTTCAGCGAGGACGGCCCGAAGCGCCCCACAGCGGCGGCCGAACTGCTCGTCGGCCCCTGGGGCACCAACCGCCTCGGGCTCAAGTTCGGCGGGACGGCGGAGTCGCTGAACTACACGGCCGACTGGTCGCGGTTCCACACCGACGGCTGGCGCGCGCATTCCTCGGCCAACCGACAGCAAGGCAACGCGAAGCTGGGGTGGCAGGCAGGCGAGGACACCCGCGTGACGCTGATCGTGAATACGCTGGCCCAGCCCGAAACACAGGATCCGCTGGGCCTCACGCGCGCCCAGGTCAAGGCCGACCGGCGCCAGGCCGATCCTTCGGCCACCACGTTCAACACCTCGAAGAGCGTGCGCCAGACCCAGAGCGGAGTTACGGTAGAGCAGCGCATCTCGGCCGGCAACACCCTGCGCGCCGCCGCGTACATCGGCGACCGCACGGTGCGCCAGTTCCTCGCCATCCCGCTGGCCGCGCAGGCCGCGCCCACCTCTTCCGGCGGCGTCGTCGACCTGGCGACGGGGTTCGGCGGGGGCAGTCTCTTCTATATGCATGAGGGCAGCCTCGCGGGCAGGCCATTCAATTTCACCGGCGGCTACGAGCAGGACCAGTCGCAGCAGCGGCGCCGCGGGTTCATCAACAACAACGGCACGGCCGGCCCGCTGAAGCGCGACGAGGACGACACGGTCAGCAGCCGCAACGTCTTTGCGCAGGCGGACTGGCGCTTCACCGACCGCTGGGCTGCGAGCGCGGGGATCAGGAACACGCGCGTCGCCTTCAATACCCGGGATTTCTTCATCGCGGGCGCCAACGGCGACGACAGCGGCGCGACGAAATTCACCGACACCAGCCCGGTGGCGGGACTCACCTTCCGCGTGCTGCCCGAACTGAACCTGTACGCGAGCGCGGGCCGGGGATTCGAGACCCCCACATTCGCGGAAATCGCCTATCGGAGCGGCGGGAGTGGCCTCAACTTCGCGCTCAAGCCTTCGCGCTCCTCGACGACAGAGATCGGCATCAAGGGCCGTGTTGCCGAGGACCATCGCGTGACCCTGGCGTACTTCGACACCCAGACCCAGGACGAGATCGTCATCGATACGAACGTGGGCGGGCGCAGCACGTTCAAGAACGCCTCGCGCACGCGCCGCACCGGCTGGGAAGCCTCGTGGCAGGCGATCCTGCCGGCCAACGTCGATGTAGTCGCCGCGTGGACGCTGCTCGATGCGCGGTACGTCGACGCGTTCACGAGCGGCGGCCCGGTGGCGGCCGGCAACAAGCTGCCCGGCACGTCCGCCAACACGCTGTACGGTGAACTGCGCTGGCGGCATCCGGCCTCCGGGTTCTCGGCGGCCTTCGAGGCGCGGCACAATGCCAAGGTGTTTGTCGACGACGCCAACAGCGACGCGGCCGAAAGCTACATCTTGATGAACGTGCGTTTCGGGTTCGAGCAGCGCGGCGCGGGCTGGTACGTCTCCGAAACCCTTCGCGTCGACAACCTCGCCAACCGGCAGTACATCGGCTCGGTGATCGTCGGCGACGGCAACCGGCGCTTTTTCGAACCCGCCCTGCCGCGCGGCGTGTCGCTCATTGTCAGCGGCCGACGCGAGTTCTGAACGCCTGGCGAAGTGAGCATCCCGAAGTGCGTGCTGCGCGACGCCGCGCAGGAAGGCCGGCCGCGCAAGTTCAGCCGCAAACCGGGGATTTCACTCCAGCTTGACGCCGGCCGCCTTGATCACCCGCGCCCATTTCGCGGTGTCGGCGGCGAGCAACTGCGAGAGGTTCTCGGGCGTGCCGCCGATCGCCTCCATGCCCATCGAGTTGAAGCGCTGCTGCAAATCCGCCGCCTGCAGGATGCGGTCGATCTCGGCATTGAGGCGCGCCACGATGACGGCCGGCGTGCCTGCCGGCGCGAACACCGCCGCCCAGGTGTTCGCGTAGAAGCCGGGCAGCCCGGATTCGTCGGTGGTCTGCACGTCGGGCAGGTTCGCGTTCCGCTTCGGGCCGGTGAGTGCGATGGCCCGCATCTTTCCGCTCTTGATGTGCGGCAGCGGCGCGGGGATCTGGTCGAACAGCACGGGCACCTGGCCGGCCATCACCGCCGCAGCGGCGCCTGCGCTGCCCTTGTATGGCACGTGCAACAGGCGTGTGCCGGTCTGGAGGTTGAACAGCTCGCACGACAGGTGTCCCGTGCTGCCCACGCTGGAGGACGCGCAGGCCGCGTTGGCCGGGTTGGCTTTGGCGTAGGCGATCAGTTCCTGGAGGCTGTTGACCGGCAGTGCGGCGTTCACGGCGATGACGTTCGGCAGCAGCGCCAGGCCGATCACCGGGGCGAAATCCTTGATCGGGTCGAACGCCATGTTCTGGTAGAGGCTGGGATTGGTCGACATGGCGCCACCCTGCGGCGATAACTCGAATGAGGGGCTTTGCAGTTTTGGCAGCGCTGCGATCACGATCTTCTGATCGGGTGCGGCTGGCGCTGTCTCGTCGGGCTTCAAAGCCGTAACGGAGGTTGATCCGCCAGCAACCGTGCCGATTGGACGGGACTGCTGCGTCGCCGCTGGCGATGCCGCCTCAGCGTTAAGCGCTGCTTGCTTCTCGTAGGCGCCCATGCTCGTGTTGTCGGCGACGGTTTTATCAAGCCGTGTAATGAGCTCGGCCAGATCCGTCACGTTCTTGGAGATTTCGGCGGCGGCCTTGCGG
>JANNWA010000070.1:0-10023 GCA_031408275.1 Pseudomonadota bacterium | reverse complement strand
GCGACCGGATTGCAAAGGAGTCCGGCACCGCACCCACCGGCTGGTTATCACCATGGCTCTCGGAGAGCCTGACCACGCCCGACCTGCTGGCCGAGGCCGGCTACACCTACACGCTCAACTGGTGCATCGACGACCAGCCGGTCAGGTTCCGCACCAGGAACGGCAAGGGCCTGTGGTGCATCCCCTACCCGCAGGAAGTGAACGACATCCCGATGATTGTGGCGCGGCAGATGGACGGCCGCGACTTCGCCGACCTGGTCATCGACAACTTCGACGAGATGGTGACGCAGTCCAAGGCGCAGCCGCTGGTGATGGGCATCGCGCTGCACCCGTACCTGGTGGGCCAGCCCTATCGCCTGCGGCACCTGCGCCGGGCGCTGGAGCACATCATGACCAGCAACAAGGTGTGGTTCACCACGCCGGGCGAGATCTGCGCTTACGTGGACGGGTTGGGTCTGTGACCCGGGGACCCTATCGGGCGCTACCCGTACCGCGGGTTCTACGCCGCGACCGCGACCTTTTTCGGGCGCCCGCCAAGTTTCCCGTTTTCCGCAGAGGCCTTTGCCTTCGCAGCTGAGGTCGCGCTACCGCCCAGTCTTCCGATCTCGGTCATCCATTTCTTCGTACCGAGAACGCCTTGGAGCAGGCTCGGAACATAAAAGTCGACATCAAGTCTCGGCCAATGCAGCCCGAGGCCCCGAGCTTCGATTCGGATATCGGCGAGATCCTTGGGGCTCGCATTCTCCAGTCCCTGGGCCAGCTTCACCGGAAAGCGAACCTCTACGCCGGAACTCAATCCAACGAAAATCATGCCGGCCCGATATCGGGCGGCAACAGCAACTGGACCGCGTTTGACAGTCTCAGTGCCCGCTGCGCGGGCGCGCTCCAGACGAGACTTGCTAATGAGTTCCATGGATCGATCTCCATTTCAGGCAAAGCAGCCCCAACTGTGCCGCGATCGCCGCCGCAATCATCTTCAACTCCGCACCGGAAAACCCGTGCGCCTCTTTTAGCTCCGGGGGGCCATCGGGGCAGTTCAACTCGAACACTGAAAATTCGTCACCCCGGATTGCGTGCACATGCGCCGGCCGATGATCGTTCGGATAAATGACGATGCGGATGTTCCGAATCCAGACGATCGTTGGCATGAAGGAAGTCTACCATAACCCAAGAATGGTTAGGTTATTGCCTGGGTGGACTGCAACCCCAGTGTCAAGGGACCGGCGCGCTGCGCGTGGATCTTGTCGATGGACGCGTCATGCCCCGGCAAGCCGCGGGGACTCCGGGTCAGCGCGCCGACTGGGCCACCCGTACGTTGGAGAGCACGAGCCGGTCGACCACGTTGCGCAGCAGCGCACGCAGCAGGTGGTGCCTGCACCCCATGCTCGTACCCTCGAGGTCGGCGACCGCGAACTCGGCCACGGTCCCGTCGGTCATCGTCTCGACCGTCGCCTGGCGGTGTATGTCGCCACCGCCGATGTAGGACATCTCGCCGAACCATTCCCCCGAGCTGATGAGGTTGAGCAGCTGACCCTGCTTGGTGACCTTCAGGTCGCCCTTGGCGAGAAACAGCAGGGACTCGCCGGCCGCGTCCTCCTTGAGGATCACTGTCCGCGCGGGCACGCGCGTCCAGCGCGCCACTTTCACGAGCTCCCAGATCTCGCCGTCGCTGAGCTTGTCGAGCATCGCCACCGAGCGCAGCGCGGCGTATTTTTCGATGTCCGGGATGCTGGTCAGGTAGATGCTCAGCCTGCCGATATTGGCCATTTCGAGGGCGAAATCGGCCCAGCTCGGATAGCGGTTGTCGGGATTTTTCTCCAGCGCCTTCAGCACCAGCCCGTCGATCCCGGCGGGCAACTCCGCGCGCAGCTTGCTCGGCGGCACCGGGGCGTCGCTGAGCACCTTGCGGATCAGGTCGGGCATGCTGTCGGACACGAACGGCCGCACGCCGGTCAGCAGTTCGTACAGCACGACGCCGACGCAGTACATGTCGGTCTTGTGCGTCAGCGTGTCGCCGTTGATCTGCTCGGGCGACATGTAGGCCGGGGTGCCGATGCTGACCGTGTCGTTCGACTTGCCGGTGCGCAGCAGCGCGGCGCCGAAGTCGGTCACCTTCACCTCGGTGCCGCCCGCGACCATGATGTTGGCCGGCTTGATGTCGCGGTGGATCACGCCTTCGCGAAACGCATAGTCCAACGCCCCGCAGCACTTGAAACCGACCTCGATTGCGTCGCCCACGGACAGCAGGTTCTTCGGGTCGGCGTACTTCGACAGGTCATGCCCCTTCACGTACTCCATCGCGATGTACCCGGCGTCTTCGGTGACGACCGCATCGAGGATCGCGACGATGTGCGGGTGGTTCAGCTTGCCCGCGAGCGACGCCTCGTTGAGGAACTGCTCGCGCAGCACTTCTCCGAACTCCGGGTCCTTGAAGATCGCCGGGTTGATGACCTTGAGCGCGACATCGGCGTTCGAGAACCCGTCGTTGGCCAGGTAGACGCTGCCCGAAGCGCCCTGCCCCAACAGCCCCTTCAGTTGGTACTTGCCGATCCTTTCCACCGTCCGCCTCTCCCCGTGCCCCCCATGGCAGTCGCAGGATACATTGAACGGTGCGCGCCGGGGATGGCGTAAAATGGCTCTTGCAATTTCGCACACATCGAGCGCCCGAGCCGCGCAGGAAGGCGCCTATCAAAACCCCGAAAAGAATCCTGCCCCTGGTCGAGGAGGGCCTTGTCGACGAGGTCATCCGCCAGCTGATGAGCGGCAAGGAGGCGGTCGTCTACGTGGTCCGCTGCGGGCACGAGATCCGCTGCGCAAAGGTCTACAAGGAGCCGGAAAAGCGGGCCTTCCGCCAGGCGGTCGACTACACCCAGGGCCGCAACGTCAAGAACAGCCGCCGCGCCCGCGCCATGGAAAAGGGCACCCGCTACGGGCGCCGCGAAATCGAGGAAGCCTGGCAGAACGCCGAGGTGACCGCGCTGCACCGCCTCGCCGCAGCCGGGGTGCGCGTGCCCGTGCCCTACAACTTCCTCGACGGCGTGCTGCTGATGGAGCTCGTCACCGACGCCGCAGGCAATGCCGCGCCGCGCCTGAACGACCTCGAGCTCACGGCCGGGCAGGCGCGCGAATTCCACGCCATGCTGATCGGCCAGGTGGTGCGCATGCTCTGCGCGGGGATCGTCCACGGCGACCTGTCCGAATACAACGTGCTCGTCGATGCCGTGGGGCCGGTGATCATCGACCTGCCGCAGGCAGTGGACGCCGCGGGCAACATCGGCGCCGCCGCGATGCTGGAAAGAGACGTGGAGAACCTCGCGGTCTACTTCGGCAAATTCGCCCCGGAGCTGCGCGCCACCGATTACGGCAAGGAGATCTGGGCGCTGTACGCGGCGGGCAAGCTCGTGCCGGAGGTCGTGCTGACCGGGCGCTTCAAGCGAGTCGAGAAACCCGTCGACGTGCACGGCGTGATGCGCGAGATCGAGGACGTGAAAAAGGACGAGGCGATGCGGCAGCTGTACAAGGCTTCGCTCGAGCGCTGAACAGCGCGGCGCGCGGCAGGATCACCGGCCATGGATGACATCAGGCTCCAGCCCGGACCCTCGTTCCAGTTCCGGCGCGAGGGCCACTTCACGCTCATCGAGATCCGGCTCGCGACGATCGACCAGCTGTTCAACTCGCTCGACGCATCGCCCTTCCACCAGCAGGACATCGACAAGGAGGCGGAGGAGTACATCGTCGATTCCGTGCTCGACCTGCCGCCCGATGCGCGGCTCAAGCTCGTGATCTACCTGCCGCCCGGAGCACTTGCCGAGCCGCGCGCAAGATCGGCCGCGGACTCCATCCGCCACTTCTTTTCGTATGGCCACGAGTCCACGCTGCGCAAGCGCCGGCTGCACATGCGCGAAGGGCGCCTCGCGCTGGCGCTGGGCCTCACATTCCTGTTCGCCTGCGTCATGCTCCGGCAGGTCTTCTTCCGGAATTCGGGCACGCTGCTCGGGGAAGTGTTTTCCGAGGGCCTGCTGATCCTCGGCTGGGTGGCGATCTGGCGCCCGATGGAAATGCTGCTCTACGACTGGTGGCCGATCACGCGGCGCGCCCGAACGTACCAACGGCTGTCCGAAATCGAGGTCGAGATCCGGCCGAACGCAGCGCCTGCGGCCCCGCCCCTCAATCCACCTTGATATTCGCTTCCTTCACGACCTTGCCCCACTTGGCGGCGTCGGCGCGGATCTTCTCCACGGTCTGAACCGGGGTCAGGAATTCGGCGTCGCAGCCGGTCGCGTTGAGCTGCTCCTGCAGCACCTTGTCTTCCCCCGCTTTCATCAGCGCCTGGGAGAGGCGCGCCACGATGTCGGCCGGCAGGCCGGCCGGGCCGAGCAGCCCGTACCAGGCGGTCGAATCGAACCCCTTGATGCCCACCTCGTCCATGGTCGGCACGTCCGGGAACGCGCCCGAGCGCTTGAGCGAAGTCACCGCGATCGGGCGCACCTTGCCGCCCTTGGCCGCGCCCACCACGGGGCCGAGCGACGAGAACAGCATCGGGATCTGTCCGCCCAGGAGGTCGGTCATCGCCGGGCCGCCGCCCTTGTAGGGCACATGCAGCAGGCTCGCACCGGTGACGCTCTTGAAGTATTCCCCTGACAGGTGGTGCGGCCCGCCCACCCCGGAGGTGCCGTAGCTCCATTTGGCCGGATCGCGTTTGGAGGCGGCGATCACGTCGGCGACGGTCTTGAACGGCGTGGCCGGGTGCACCACCAGCATGCTGCCGCTGCCGCAGACGTGACCCAACTGCGTGAACGAGCCCATGATGCTGTAGCCGACCTTGGACAAATGCGGCGCCACCGTGAGCGGCCCGCTGTCGAAGTAGTACAGCGTGTAACCGTCGGCCGGGGCCTTGGCGATGAGTTCCATCGCCACGCCGCCCGCGTTGCCGGGCTTGTTCTCGATGATGAGCGGCTGGCCGAGCAGGGGTTCCAGCACGCGGGCCAATGGCCGGATGCCCGCGTCCGCCGAGCCGCCTGGGGCGTAGCCGATGTACACGCGGATCGGCTTGTTGGGATACCCCTGCGCGAAGGCCGCGGTCACGCCGGCGGCAAGCAGTACTGCGGAGGCAAGCAGGTGCATTTTCATCTCCATTAGTCGTGCAGTGCCGCGACGGCTTTGGCGTCGGCGGCGGGTTTTGCCACCGGCGCAGCAGGCGCGGATTTCATTTGTACGGCTGCGGCCTCGGGATCCAGGTAGCGGCCGACGTAGTCGCCCCGGCCGGAGGTGCGGATCATGTGGCGGATCTCGGCCGGGTCGTAGTCGCCCACGGCCAGGTGCACCATGCAGCGGTTGTCCCACATCACGAGGTCATCGATGCTCCAGTAGTGGCGGTAGACGAAGCGCGGTTGCACCGAGTGCTCGCACAGGAACTTCACGATGGGCTTGCTCTCGGCCTCCGACAGGCCGAGGAACGTGCGCACGCGCTCGTTCACATACAGCGCCTTGCGGCCGGTTTCCGGGTGCACGCGCACGGCCGGGTGCACCACGGGCGGATTCAGGCGGCGAAACTCGTTGGCTACCTGCGGACCGCGCTTGTCCAGTCCGTCGATCAGGCTCGCGTCGTGCACCGCATCGAGCCCGTCGAGGAACACCTGCATCTTGGGCGACAGGGTCTCGTAGGCCATGTACATGTTGGCGAACATGGTGTCGCCGCCCACCGAGGGCTTCTCCATGCAGTACACGCTGGTGCCCTTCGCCGGGCGCAGCGTGTAGGAGAGGTCCGTGTGCCAGTTCTGTCCGGCGTTGTAGGTCTTGGAGGGCTTTCCGTTGGTGTACTTGTTGGTCAGCACGAAGACCTCGTTGATCTCCGGGTGCCGGTTGAAGGGTTGCGTGGCGTAGTCGTCGAGCTCGCCGAAATTGCGGGTAAACCCCACCAGCGAATGCGGATCGAGGTTCTGGCCCGGGAACACCAGCACGAGGTGTTTGATCCAGGCGAGTCGGATAGTCTCTAACTCCTCCGCCGACAGAGGCTTGGAGACGTCGATCCCGGTGACGCGCGCACCGCAGGCGTACCCGACCGGCTGGATGGAAATGTTCGACATGGTGAGCCTCCTGTGGCGCAAAGGTTACCGCTTTTGCCGTCGCGCCGGCAGCACGTTTCGCAGAACCCGTCCGCCTACGGCTTGCGCCTTTCCGGCCAGGCCGGCAGCCCGATCATCCGGCGCAGCGCCCGCTGCACGCGGTGCAGGCGCATCTTGCGCAGGTTGCGCCCGAGGTAGGGAAACTCGCGTGCGAGCGCACGGTTGTCCACCGGAATGTCGGCGCGCACGTACAGCGCGTCCGCCGCATAGCGCGAATACGAGGTGAGCCCGAGCAGCCGGAACCCCCGCGCGCGCAGCCAGGGATCCACATCCCCGAACAGCGACTGCCCCTTGTAGATCTCAAAGAACTCGATCTCCATGTGCAGGCAACGAAGATCCGACAACCGCTCGCCCAGCCCCTCGAGCACCCGGCCCTCCGCGCCCTGTACGTCCATCCATAGGATGTCGATACCGGGGATGCTGTGCTCCTGCATGAAGGCGTCGAGGCGGATCGTGTCCACCACGATCTCCTTCTGCACGTAGTGTTCCTCGGGGTAGTTACCGGTCACGCGCAAAAGCGACGATGCACCCGGGTTGCCGTTGGCCACGCCCGTCTGCGTGTTTTCCTGATCGATCGGAAAAAAACTGATGCTTCCGGCGCGCTCGGAAACCGCCTTCTCGGTAAGCGTGATACGCGGCTCGGCTGCGGCGACGGCCTGGCACAGCGGCAGGGTCGCCGGGTTGCACTCGAAGGCGTAGATGCGGGCCTCGGGGAAGGCCAGCGCGAACTGCCGGCTCTCCTCGCAGTCCCGCGCGCCCACATCGAACACCGTATGCACCGGCTGGCCAGGCATCAGACGGCGCAGCACCTCGACCAGCCGGGTGAAGACTCGCTGGGCCATGCTTATGACAGCTTGCCTTGGGACTCCAGCAGCCGCTGGACATACCGCGCCAGCAAATCGATCTCCAAATTCACTTTCGCACCCTGCTTGAGGCGCGACAGCGTGGTGACCTCCAGCGTGTGCGGGATCAGGTTCATCTCGAACACCGCACCGCCGGTGCCGTCCTCCACCCGGTTCACGGTGAGGCTGACGCCGTCCACAGTGATCGAGCCCTTGCGAGCGATGAAACGCCCCAGATCTTTGGGCGCGCGCACCGCGAGCCGCCACGACTCGCCAACCCGCTCAAACGCCACCACCTCGCCGACACCGTCTACGTGGCCGGTCACCAAGTGCCCGTCGATGCGGTCGCCGAGGGCCATGGCCTTTTCGAGATTGACCTTGCCGGGAGCGCCGAGACCGACGGTGACGTCGAGCGACTCGCGCGACACATCCACCGTGAATCGATCGCCCGCGATCGAGGTAGCAGTCATGCAGGCGCCGTTCATGGCGATCGAGTCGCCGATGCCTACGTCGGCGAGGCCGAGGCTGCCCGCTTCGATCGTAAGGCGCACGCCCTTCTCGAGCGGCTCCACCTTCTCGATCGTGCCGATCGCCTGGACGATCCCCGAAAACATCAGTGCGTTCCCTTCAGCCGCGCGAGGATGCGCAGATCCGCGCCCACCCGCTCCACCGACCGGAAGGTAAGCGACACCCGCTCGTCGAGCGAAGTCATGGCCGCGAGGCTCGCCATGCCCTGCGCGGCGTCCCCGAGCAGGGAAGGCGCAAGGTAAACGAGCAGTTCGTCCACGCAGCCTTCGCGCACGAGCGAGCCGTTCAGCTTGGTGCCCGCCTCCACGTGCAGTTCGTTGATCCCGCGCCGACCGAGTTCGGCCAGCATCGCGGGCAGGTCGACCTTGCCTTGCGCGTTCGCGATCCTCACCACCTCGGCCCCGCGGCCTTCGAGTGCCGCGCGCGCCGCGGCGTCCTCCACGGCGCAAAAGATCAGCACTCCGCCGCCCTGCAGGATGCGCGCGGTGAGCGGTGTCTCGAGCCGGCTGTCGACGATCACGCGCAGCGGCTGGCGCTCCACGGGCATGTCGCGCACGTTGAGCAGCGGGTCATCCGCGGTAACCGTGCCGATCCCGGTCAGCAGCGCGCAGGCCCGCGCGCGCCAGCCGTGCCCGTCCTTGCGCGCCTCGCTCGCCGTGATCCACTGCGACTGGCCGTTGGCGAGCGCGGTGCGCCCGTCCAGGCTTGCGGCGATCTTCATGCGCACCCAGGGCCGGCCGCGCGTCATGCGCGAGACGAACCCGATGTTGAGTTCCCTGGCCTCTTCCTCCATCAGGCCGCACTCGAAGCGGATGCCCGCGGCCTCGAGCTTCCTGCCACCGCCCGCCCCTTGCGGGTTCGGGTCGCGCATGGCCGCCACCACGCGGGTCACGTCGGCGCGGATCAGCGCGTCCGCGCACGGCGGCGTGCGGCCCTGGTGGCTGCAGGGCTCGAGCGAGACGTAGACGGTGGCGCCATGCGCCTTGTCGCCCGCCATTTCGAGCGCCAGCGCCTCGGCATGGGGTTCGCCCGCCTTGAAGTGCCAGCCCTCACCGACCACGGCGCCGCGGTTGACGATCACGCAGCCGACGCGCGGATTGGGCGTGGCGCTGTTCATGCCGAGCGTGGCCAGCGCCAGCGCCCGGGCCATGTGCTGCCGGTCTTCTTGGCTGAACACGATTACTTCCTGCGCGGCTTTTTCACTTCGAGTACAGCCTCGCGGAAGTCGTCAGGCGTGTCGAAACTCCGGTACACCGACGCGAACCGTATGTAGGCCACCTTGTCCAGGCGCGCAAGCTCGCGCATCACCAGCTCGCCGACCTTGCTCGTCGGCATTTCGCGCTCGCCGGTGGTGCGCAGCTTTTCCTCGATGCGGTCGATCGCGGCGTCGACCTTGTCGGTGGCGACCTGGCGTTTGCGCAGCGCGAGCATCATGCTGCCCGCCAGCTTGTCGCGATCGAAGTCCGTGCGGCTGCCGTCCTTCTTCACCAGCCGCGGCATGCGCAGCTCGACCTTTTCGTAGGTCGTGAAGCGCTTGGCGCAGGACGCGCACTTCCTGCGCCGGCGGATCGAGTTCGTGTCCGGGTTGGAGCGCGTGTCGAGGACCTGGGTGTCTTCCGACTGGCAGAAGGGGCAGCGCACGCGGGATCCTTACGCGTACACCGGATGCGCCGCGCAGAGCTCGGCCACCGCGCCGCGCACGCGGGCGAGGTTCGCTTCGTCGGCAGGGGCTTCCAGCACATCGGCGATCAGGCCCGCGAGGGTCTTCGATTCGCTTACGCCGAAGCCGCGCGTGGTCATGGCCGGCGTGCCGACGCGGATGCCGCTGGTGACCATCGGCTTTTCAGGGTCGTTGGGGATCGCGTTCTTGTTGACCGTGATATGCGCGTGGCCGAGCGCCGCTTCCGCGTCCTTGCCGGTGATCTTCTTCGCGCGCAGGTCGAGCAGCATCATGTGCGACTCGGTGCGCCCGGAGACAACCCTCACCCCGCGCGCGGTGAGCGCAGTGGCCATCGCGCTGGCGTTGTCCAGCACGTTCTGCTGGTACACCTTGAACCCGGGCTTGAGGGCTTCACCGAAAGCCACGGCCTTGGCGGCGATCACGTGCATCAGCGGCCCGCCCTGGATGCCCGGGAAGATCGCCGAGTTGACGCCCTTGCCGAGTTCCCCCATCCCGAGGATGAGCCCGCCGCGCGGCCCGCGCAGGGTCTTGTGGGTCGTGGTGGTCACGTAGTCCGCTATGCCGATCGGCGACGGGTACAGCCCCACCGCCACCATACCCGCGTAGTGCGCGATGTCGGCCATGAGCAGCGCGCCGACTTTGTCGGCGATCGCGCGAAAGCGCTTCCAGTCGATCCGGAGCGAATACGCCGAGGCGCCGGTCACGATCATCCTGGGCTTGGCTTCCAGCGCCAGCTTCTCGGCCGCGTCGTAGTCGATCTCTTCGCGGTCGTTTAATCCGTAGGACACGAAATGGTAGAGCTTGCCCGACAGGTTCACCGGCGAGCCGTGCGTGAGGTGGCCGCCGT
>JANNWA010000069.1:0-3379 GCA_031408275.1 Pseudomonadota bacterium | reverse complement strand
CCCCGCACCCCCCCGCCCCGTGCGGGGGGGAAATCCCTCGCCATAGCTTTGTGGAGTTCTTCCTCGTACAGACCCTGAACGGCATCAGCTACGGGCTGTTGTTGTTCATGCTTTCATCGGGCCTGACGCTGGTGTTTTCCCTCATGGGCGTGCTGAATTTCGCCCACGCGAGTTTCTACATGCTGGGCGCGTACTTCGCCTACCAGATCAGCGCGAAGATCGGGTTCTGGCCGGCGCTCGTCATCGCGCCCGTCCTGGTGGGCACGGTGGGCATGCTGGTGGAGCGCTGGGGCCTGCGGACCGTGCACAAGTTCGGCCATGTGGCCGAACTCCTGTTTACCTTCGGCCTCGCCTACCTGATCGACGAGGCCGTGCACCTGGTATGGGGCCGCTCGGCGGTGGAGTACCGCGTGCCCGCGGAGCTGGACGGGCCGCTGTTCCAGATCATGGGCTCGCAGTACCCGATCTATCGCGGCTTCATGATGCTGATTTCGGTGGCCATGCTGGTCTCGATCTGGCTCGCGCTCACGCGCACGCGCATCGGGCTGGTGATCCAGGCCGCGCTCACCCACCCGCAGGCGGTCGAGGGGCTCGGCCACAACGTGCCGCGCGTGTTCATGCTCGTGTTCGGCGGCGGCGCGGCGCTCGCGGGTCTTGCCGGCGTCATCGGCGGCAACGCGTTCGTCACCGAACCGGGCATGGCGGCCGCGGTCGGGCCGATCATCTTCGTGATCGTGGTGGTGGGCGGCATGGGTTCGCTCGCGGGTGCGTTCTTCGCCTCGCTGCTGATCGGTTTCCTGCAGACGTTTGCGGTTTCGCTTGACTGGTCGCTGGGTGGAGTCTCGATTTCGTCGGCCGCGCCGGTGCTGCCTTACCTGCTGATGGTGCTGATGCTGATCCTGCGCCCGCGCGGACTGATGGGAACGCGCGACGGATAGGTCTTGAAAGGGGGGATGAAGCCCCCCCTTCAGATCCCCCCGCGCTGCTAACTAGAAGAAAGGCGATGAGCACACTTAGTTTTACTCCGATCAACCTGGGACGCTGGATCCTGTGGAGCGGCACGGCGCTCGTGTTCATTGTCGCGCCGCTGGTGTTCACCGAGAGCTTCGCGCTCACGATGCTCACGCAGATGGGCGCGTTCATCATCTTTGCGCTCAGCTACAACATGCTGCTCGGCCAGGGCGGCATGCTGTCCTTCGGCCACGCGGTGTATTCCGGGCTCGGCGCTTACATGACCGTGCACGCGCTCAACCTGGTCGGCAAAGGCGTGTTCCCTCTGCCCGTGCCGCTGCTGCCGCTGGTCGGCGGCATCGCGGGCCTGGCTTTCGGAGTCCTCTTCGGGTACGTGACGACGCGCAAATCGGGCACCACGTTCGCGATGATCTCCCTCGGCATCGGCGAAATGGTGTTCGCCTGCGCGCTGATGTTTCCGGGCTTTTTCGGCGGCGAGGCAGGCATCTCGACCAACCGGGTCGTCGGCCAGCCTTTCCTCGGGGTGAGCTTCGGCCCCGCGATCCAGGTCTACTACCTGGTCGCCTTCTGGTGCTTCGTGTGCATGGCGGCGATGTTCGCGCTCACCCAGACCCCGCTCGGCCGCATGGCGAATGCGGTGCGCGACAACCCGGAGCGGGCCGAGTTCGTCGGCTACAACACCCAGCACGTGCGCTTCCTGCAGTTGGTGTTGGCGTCGTTCTTCGCCGGCGTGTCGGGCGGATTGTCGTGCATAAACTTCGAGATCGTTACCGCGGAGAACGTCTCGGCGATCCGCTCCGGCGGCGTGCTGCTCGCCACATTCATCGGCGGCATCCCGTTCTTTTTCGGACCGGTCCTCGGCGCGATAGTCTTCATCTTCTTCGTGGTCGCGATGTCGGGCTTCACCAAGGCGTGGCTGCTCTACCTCGGCCTGTTCTTCCTCACCATGGTGCTGTACGCGCCCGGCGGCCTTGCGTCGCTCCTGCTCATGCAGATCCCCGTGCTCCGCGCGCGGCGCATGGGGGAGCTCGCCGTGCCCTACCTGCTGGCCGGCGGCGCGGGGCTGCTTGCGCTGGCGGGCGTAATCGGCATCGTCGAAATGGCGTACCGGCTCTCCGAGCAGGGCGCGAGCACGGTGCTAACCGCCTTCGCATGGCAGTTCGATGCACGCACCGTTCCGCCATGGATATTCTTCGGCCTCGTGCTTGGCGCGGGCCTGGTCGCGCTCCGCTACGCCTCGCGCCTGGTCGGCGAGCGCTGGGGCGCGATCCAAGCCAGCCTGCAGGCCCGCCCGGCATGAGCGCGCCTGCCATCGAGCTTCGCGACGTGCGCAAGAGTTTCGGCAGCACGAAGATCATCCAGGGAGTGTCGCTCGCCATCGAGCAGGGCGAGCGCCATGCCATCATCGGGCCGAACGGCGCCGGCAAGTCCACCCTCTACAACCTCATCTCGGGCCGCTTTCCGGTCACCTCGGGGACCATCCACCTGAACGGCGAGGACATCACCGGCCTCGCGCCCTTCGAGATCAACCGCAAGGGGCTGTCGCGCAGCTTCCAGGTCACCAACATCTTCCACAACATGACGGTGTACGAGAACATCCGCTGCGGCGTGCTCTGGTCGCTCGGTTACCGCTACTCGTTCTGGCACCGCCTCAACGGCCTTGGCGACGTGCAGCGCCGCGCCGAGGAGGTCATGGAGAAGATCGGGCTCCGGCAGCGCCGCGACGTGCTGGCCGGGGTGCTGACCTACGCCGAACAGCGCGCGCTGGAGATCGGCGTCACCATTGCGGGCGGGGCCGGCGCGATCCTGCTCGACGAGCCGACCGCCGGCATGAGCCGCTCCGAGACGGCGCGCGCGGTGGAACTGGTGCGCTCGGTCACCGAGGGCCGGACGCTGATCATGGTCGAGCACGACATGGGCGTGGTGTTCGACCTCGCCGACCGGATCAGCGTGCTGGTCTATGGGGAGATCATCGCCACCGGCACCCCCGCCGAGATCCGCGCCAACCCCGCCGTGCAGGAAGCCTACCTCGGCGCCCTGCACACGGAAGGGGACGCGCATGCTTGAAGTCCGCGACCTGCACGCCTTCTACGGCAAGAGCCATATCCTGCACGGCGTGCACCTGTCGGTCGGCGACGGCGAGATCGTCAGCCTGCTCGGCAGGAACGGCGTCGGCCGCTCGACCACCATCAAGGCGATCATGGGCATGGTCGACTGCCGCGGGTCGGTGAAGTTCAAGGGCGAGGAGATGGTCGGCCTCAAGGCCTACCAGGTGGCGCACAAGGGGCTGGGCTACGTGCCCGAGAACCGCGACATCTTTCCCACCCTGACCGTGCGCCAGAACCTCCTGCTGGGGCAAAAGGGCAAGGAGGAGTCGGGCCGCTGGGGAATGGAGGACATGTTCGCG
>JANNWA010000068.1:0-9674 GCA_031408275.1 Pseudomonadota bacterium | reverse complement strand
CGCAACCTGCGGCTGCGCGGGCGGCTGCAGGGGCAGCGCCTGGTGCCCTACTACTCGCGCGCCGAAATCGACGCCCCCGCCGCCGCGTTTCCGGCACGGCCCCTTGCGTGGGTAGCGGACGCCGTCGAACTGTTCTTCCTGCAGATCCAGGGCTCCGGGCAGGTCGAGTTTTCCATCGGGGATCGCCTCAGGCTGGGATTCGCCGACCAGAACGGGCATCCGTACCGGTCGCTCGGGCGGTACCTGGTCGATCGCGGCGAGATGAAGCTCGAGCAGGCCTCGATGCAATCCATCAAGGCCTGGGCCGCGGCCAACCCGGACAAGCTGCGCGAGGCGCTCAACGCCAATCCGAGCTATGTATTCTTTCGCGAACTGCCGCCGCCCTCGGGCCCGCTCGACGGACCGCCCGGCGCGCTCGGCGTCCCGCTCACGCCGGGATACAGCGCCGCGGTCGATCCGCGTTACATCCCGCTGGGCGCGCCGCTGTTTCTCGCGACGACCCATCCGCTTTCGAGCAGGCCGCTGGAGCGGCTGATGATGGCGCAGGACACTGGCGGCGCGATTCGCGGCGCCATCCGCGCGGACTTCTTCTGGGGAACCGGCGACGAAGCGGGGACGGAGGCAGGCCGCATGCGCCAGCAGGGAAAGATGTGGCTGCTCTGGCCGCGCGGCGAGGCGCCGCCGCGGCCGCCGCAGTAATAACCTCCCTTGACCTACTTTGCCTTCGCCTGCCGGCCTTCCTTCGCCGCCACGTCCAGGCGCGTGCGCAGGTCGGCCGCCGACATGCCGCCCTGCTGCCTTTCGCCGTTCTCGAAGAAGAGCGTCGGGGTCGCGCGCACGCCCATCGCCTGCCCCAGCGCGACGATGGATTCAACCGGGTTGTCGCAGTTCGCTGCGGGCGGCGCCTTCTTGCGCAGGGCCAGATCCAGCCAGGCCTTGGCTCGGTCGCTCGCGCACCAGACGCTTTTCGACTCACCTATCCGCTCGGGCCGGATAACCGGGAACATGAACACGTAAAGGGTCATGTCGTCGACCTGCTGCAGGGTCTGCTCAAACGACTGGCATGCCGGGCAATACGGGTCGGAGAACATCGCCGCCACGCGCTTGCCGTTGCCGCGCACGATCTTCACGGCCTGGTCCAGGGGCAGGCTGTCGAACTTGATCGCCGACAGCTTGCCGATCCGCTCTTCGGTGAGGTTGCGCCCGGTTTTCGTTTCGATGATCTCCCCCTGGACGATGTTCTCGCCCTTCGTGTCGGTATAGAGGATCTGCAGGCCCTGCGCAGTCCTGAAGCGGACCTCGAACAGCCCGGGGATCGGCGAAGGCTGCACCCCCTCGATCTTGAGCCCGTTCAGCTTCGGTTCGAGGCTGCGGCGGATCAACTGCTCGTTGGCGGCGCAGACCGACGCGGCAAGCAGGGACAGTACGGCAAGGACGAGACGGGCCATGAATTCTCCGGGCGTGTTTCAGTGCAGGGCGTGGCGCAACAGGGCGTTCTTTACGACCGGCAGTCGGTCGGTCAAGTTCAGCCCCGCATTGCGCAGGCGGCGGGCCGCGGCGCCTTGCACGCCGAACAGGGAATGCAATCCATGCACGGCCGCGCGCATCGCCAGTATAGCTTCGCTGCGTTCGCGCTCGTAGCGGCGCAGCAACGCCAGATCGCCGGTACCGCGCACGGGCGGGCGCGCCGCAAGGAGCGCGCCCAGCGACTGCGCATCCTGCAGCCCGAGGTTGAGCCCCTGCCCGGCCAGCGGGTGGACCACGTGGGCGGCATCGCCCGCTAGGGCGAGATGGGCGAGCACCATGCGGGCGGCCTTGATCCGCCGCAGCGGATAAGCCTGCGGCGCGCAGATCGCGCAAAGCGACCCCAGTGCCGCCTTGGACGCAGCGGAGACCTCGCGTCCCAGCGCATCGCCCTCCAGCGCCATCAGTTCCGCGGCGCGCTCCGTCGGCACCGACCAAACCATCGAGACGCGGTTCCCGGGCAGGGGCAGCAGCGCGAGGACCGGCCCGCCCTGGAACCATTGGAAGGCGACGTTGCCATGCGGGCGCTCGCAGGAAAAGTTGGCGACCACTGCGCTCTGCCCGTAAGGAATCTCGGTTGCCGGGATGCCGGCTGCACTGCGTACGAACGAATCGGCGCCGTCGGCGCCGACGACCAGCCCGGCTTCAAGGACACGGCCGTCGGCGAGAGTGACGCGAGCATCCTCCCCCAAGGCAAGGGCTGAGCACCGCACGGGGACGATGATCTCGAGCCCGTCCTGGGCTTCGAGCGCGCGCCAAAGCGCCGCCTGCAACACCCGGTCTTCCACGATCCAGGCCAACTCGGGCACGCCGGCGGCGTAGGCGTCGAATTCCATGCGCGCCGCCCCGTCGTCCCCGCAGACACGCATCGCATGTACGGGAGTCAACCGCTCCGGCGGGATCGCATCCCAGGCCCGGATCGCGCGCAGGAACTTGACGCTGCCGGGGGATAGCGCGTAAACCCGCCCGTCCCAGGCGTCCGGCGCAAAGGCCGCTGCCGCCGGCCGGGCACCCGCCACCAGCGCCACGGACAGTCCCCGCGCGGCGCGCGCAAGACTCGCGCCCACCGCCCCCGCGCCGACTATGACAAGGTCAAACCCCATGCGCGTATTCTACTGCCCTGCCGGGTGCCGGGCCCGGGGCGAAAGGCATTGGATGGACGCCAAGAAAGCGTGTTAAAATTATGATTCTTAAAGACATTCCAATCGACCTTGACCGGGCCGACCGAAAAAAAGACAATTCGCGGCCGTTTCCAGACAATCTCCACCCTTTCGGTGATATAGCTCAGCTGGTTAGAGCACAGCACTCATAATGCTGGGGTCGGTGGTTCAAGTCCACCTATCACCACCACATACTCCAGTGCGCACCACCCGCCTCCTGAACGCTGCCTTAGCTACCGCGCTCCTCGCAGGCGCCGGGACGGTGTTCGCGCAATTGCGCTCGATCCCCGACGACGCCAAGCGCGGGCAGATCCGCCCGGTCCGCGAAATGATCGTCGAGATCAACGGCGCGCAAGCACGCCTGTCCCCCGGCGCGCAGATCCGCAGCCCCGAGAACCGCATCGTGCTGCCGGGCGCGCTGCCGCCGGAAGGGCTGCTCGTGAAGTACCAGGTCGACGCGGCCGGCATGGTGCATCGCGTCTGGATCCTCACACCGGAAGAAGCCGCCAAGCCGGACAAGAAGCCGTAGTCCCGCCCATGGCCGGCAAGCTCTACATCAAGACCTTCGGCTGCCAGATGAACGAGTACGACTCGGCGAAAATGACCGATGTACTCTGCGCAGCAGAGCAGCTTTCCCCCGCGGAGCGCCCCGAAGACGCCGACGTAATAATATTCAACACCTGCTCCGTGCGCGAGAAGGCGCAGGAGAAGGTGTTCTCCGACCTCGGCCGCGCCAAGGAACTCAAGAAGGCGCGCCCCCACCTGATGATTGCGGTCGGCGGCTGCGTCGCGAGCCAGGAAGGCGCGGGCATCGTCGCCCGCGCGCCCTACGTGGATGTCGTTTTCGGCCCGCAGACGCTCCACCGCCTGCCCGCGCTGCTGGCCGAGCGCCGCCGCACCGGCAGCGCGCAAGTCGACGTCAGCTTCCCGGAAATCGAAAAGTTCGACCACCTGCCCGCGGCCCGCGTGGACGGCCCGTCCGCCTTCGTTTCCGTGATAGAGGGCTGCAGCAAGTACTGCAGCTTCTGCGTGGTCCCCTACACGCGCGGCGAGGAGGTATCGCGCCCGTTCGACGATGTGATCGCCGAGATCGCGGACCTTGCCGAACGCGGCGTCAGGGAAGTGACCCTGCTCGGCCAGAACGTCAACGCCTACAAGGGCGCGATGCACGATGGTGAAACCGCGGATTTCGCGGCCTTGCTCCTGCACGTGGCCGAAATCGACGGCATCGGGCGGATCCGCTACACGACGTCCCACCCGCGCGAATTCAGCGCCCGCCTGATCCAGGCCCACGCCGAGATCCCGAAGCTTGCCGGCCAACTCCACCTGCCGGTGCAATCCGGTTCGGACCGCGTGCTGGCTGCGATGAAGCGTGGCTACACCAGCCTCGAGTACCGCTCGATCGTGCGAAGGCTCCGCCGGGTCCGCCCGGACATCACCCTGTCCTCCGACTTCATCGTCGGTTTCCCGGGCGAGACCGAAGCCGACTTCGAGGCCACCATGGCGCTGGTGGAGGACATCGGCTTCGACGATTCGTACTCGTTCCTCTACAGCCCGCGTCCAGGCACGCCGGCCGCCGACCTCGCGGACGACACGCCGCACGAAGTGAAACTCGCGCGCCTGCGGCGCCTGCAGGCCCGCATCGATGCGCAGGCCGCCGCGATCAGCCATGCAATGGTCGGCACGGTGCAGAGGGTCCTCGTCGAGGGCCCTTCGCGCAAGGACGCGACCGAGTTGGCCGGCCGCAGCGCCAACAATCGCACGGTCAATTTCGGCGGCGCGGCGGCCCTCGCGGGGCGCTTTGCCGACGTGCGCATCACGCGCGCCCTCACCCACACCCTGCGCGGCGAACTGGCCGATGCGTAGCGCACCGCGCGGCAAACCCGCAGCGCGCAATCCCGAGGCGAAACCGCCGGAAGTCCGCTTCGACCCGGTCGACAACGAGCGCCTCGCGCGGCTGTGCGGTCCGATGGACGCGAACCTGCGCCAGATCGAATCCGCGCTCGATGTGTCGATCGCGCGGCGCGGCGCCGGCTTCACCCTCAAGGGCGAACCGGCGCAGGCGTCCGGCGCGGTCCGCGCGCTCGAGTATTTCTACGCGAGGACGGCGGCGGACGAACTCTCGCTGGAGGACATCCAGCTCGGCCTCACCGAACTGCAGCACGCCCGCGCGCGCGCCGGCAGCGCCGGGCCCGGCGAACCCGCCAAGCTGCTCACGCGGCGCGCCGACCTGCACGGGCGCACGCCCCGCCAGAACGAGTACATCAAGGCCATCCTCGCCCATGACATCACTTTCGGCATCGGCCCCGCCGGCACGGGCAAGACCTTCCTCGCGGTGGCGTGCGCGGTCGACGCCCTGGAGCGCGACCTCGTCCAGCGCATAGTGCTCGTGCGCCCCGCGGTCGAGGCCGGCGAGCGCCTGGGCTTCCTGCCCGGCGACCTCGCGCAGAAGGTCGACCCGTACCTGCGCCCGCTGTACGACGCGCTCTACGACCTGATGGGCTTCGACACGGTGGGCAAGCTCCTCGAGCGCGGCACGATCGAGCTCGCGCCGCTCGCCTACATGCGCGGCCGCACGCTCAACCACGCGTTCATCATCCTCGACGAAGCGCAGAACACCACCCCCGAGCAGATGAAGATGTTCCTCACGCGCATCGGCTTCGGCGCCAAGGCGGTGGTGACGGGCGACGTCACGCAGATCGACCTCGCGCGCGGCCAGAAGAGCGGCCTGATCGAGTCGCGCGCGATCCTCGCCCAGGTGCGCGGCATCGCGTTCACCGAGTTCCTCGCCGAGGACGTGGTCAGGCACCCGCTCGTGGCGCGGATCGTCCATGCCTACGAAGAGCACGCGAAGCGCACCGGCGAGGGGTGAGGCGCGGGTGCGCGTGCAGAACGCCAGCCGCTCGCGCCGCGTCCCGGCCGCAGCGCGGTTTCGCGCCTGGGCGCGCGCGGCTGCCGGCGGCGCAGCGGAGGTCACGGTGAGGCTCGTCGGCGCCGCGGAAGGTCGGCGGCTCAACCTCGCCTATCGCGGCAGGGATTACGCAACCAACGTGCTGACCTTCGCCTACGCGCCCGACTCGGGCGACATCGTGCTGTGCACGCCCGTGGTTGCGCGCGAGGCGGCCGAACAAGGCAAGCCGCTGGCCGCGCACTATGCGCACCTGACGGTGCACGCGGTCCTCCACATGCGCGGCTACGAACACGCGCGCCCCGCGGAGGCCGCGCGCATGGAGCGCGCCGAAGTGCGCATCCTGAAGCGGCTCGGCCTGCCGAATCCCTACCTCGCCTGAGCCGCCGGGCCGGCCCGGTACAATAGGCGTCCCCATGAGCGATCCCGAACCACCCAAGTTACTCGAGCGCCTCGCGGCGCTCGTGATGCGCGAGCCCGCCGACCGCGAGCAGCTGATGCTCCTCTTGCGCTCGGCCTACCGCAAGAACCTGCTCGACGCGGACGCGCTGTCCATCATCGAAGGCGCCATGACGGTGTCCGAGATCCAGGTGCGCGACATCATGATCCCGCGCGCGCAGATGGACGTGATCGACATCAACGAGCCGATCGAGCAGTTCATCTCGGTGGTGATCTCGACCTCGCACTCGCGCTTTCCCGTGATCGGCGCGAACCGCGACGACGTGATCGGGGTGCTGCTCGCCAAAGACCTGCTGCGCCACTACGCCGGCGAGGAGGAGTTCAACGTCCGCGAGATGCTGCGGCCGGCGATCTTCGTGCCCGAATCCAAGCGATTGAACGTGCTGCTGCGCGAGTTCCGCGCCAGCCGCAACCACATGGCCATCGTGGTCGACGAGTACGGCGGCGTGGCCGGCCTGGTCACGATCGAGGACGTGCTCGAGCAGATCGTGGGCGACATCGAGGACGAATACGATTTCGACGAGGCCAGCGACAACATCATCCTCGAGTCGAGCGGCCGCTATCGCGTGAAGGCGCTTACCCAGATCGCCGACCTCAACGCCGCGTTCGGGACGTCCTTCCCGGACGAGGACTACGACACCGTCGGCGGGATGGTGATCGCGTACCTGGGCCGCCTGCCCAAGCGCGGCGAGTCGATCGCGCTCGAGGGCCTGCGCATCCAGGTGCTGCGCGCCGACAGCCGGCGCGTCTATACCCTGATCGTGGAGAAACCCAAGGCTTGATCGCGCTTTTCTCGCGCGAGCGCTTGCAGGAACGGCCGCGCTTCGCGCTGCTGGTCGCGTTCCTTGCCGGGGCGTTGCTTGTCGCGGCGTTCGAGCCGGTCGGGCTGTATCCGCTTGCACTGATCTGCCCGGCGCTGCTCATCCACCTGTGGCTGTGCGCGTCCCGCGCCCGCGACGCCGCCTGGATCGGGTTCGCATTCGGAATGGGCCTGTTCACCGCGGGCGTTTCGTGGGTGTACGTGAGCTTGTCGGTGTTCGGCGGCATGCCCGCGCCGGTCGCGGCATTCGCCACGCTGGCGTACTGCGCGTTCCTGTCGTGGCCGCTGGCGGCGGCCGGGTACGTGCAGCACCGCCTGCCCGCGAGCGATCCGATCCGCACCCTGTGCGTCATACCGGCCGTTTGGATGGCCGCCGAGTTGCTGCGCGGCTGGGGCGTCACCGGTTTTCCGTGGCTCGTGCTCGGGTACGCGGCCACCGACACGCCGTTTGCCGGCTACGCGCCGGTGGCCGGCGTGTACGGCGTCTCGCTGATCACCATGACTGCTGCGGGCCTCGCGCTGCGCGCAGTCGCCGGGCAAGCCCGCATCGTGCCGCTCGCGCTCCTGGCGGTGCTGGTCGGCACCGGCGCGCTGTTGCGCCTCGTCGAGTGGACCCAACCGCACGGCGCGCCCGTTTCGGCCAGCCTCCTGCAGGGCAACGTCGCGCAGGAAATGAAATTCGATCCGGAGCGATTCGACCGGACGTTCGCGACTTACGAGCGCCTCGCCGCCGGCAGCCGGGCCAAGCTCATCGTGCTGCCCGAAACCGCGCTGCCGCGCTTGCTCGACCGTATCGACCCCGCCTTCCTCGCCGCGTTCGATTCGATCGCAAAAAAGAACGGCGGCGACCTCCTCCTCGGCGTGCCCTACCGGACCGGCGCCGAGACGTACTTCAATTCGGTCGTGAGCCTGGGCACTTCACCGCCGCAGATCTACAGCAAATCGCACCTCGTGCCGTTCGGCGAGTTCGTCCTGCCGGGATTCGGCTGGGTCGTCAGGTTCCTGAGCATCCCGATGGCGGATTTCGCCCGCGGCGAGGCGGTGCAGGCGCCGCTCGCGGTCGCAGGCCAGCGGGTGGCGGTCAACATCTGCTACGAGGACGCCTTCGGCGAGGAACTCATCGGCCCGCTGCCCGGGGCGACGCTGCTGGTCAACGTCAGCAACATGGCGTGGTTCGGGGACACGCTCGCGCCCGGCCAGCACCTGCAGATGGCGCGCATGCGCACGATCGAGACGGGCCGGGCCATGCTCGCCGCCACCAATACCGGGATGACCGCGGCGATCGACCGCGACGGCCGGGTGCTCGCGCAACTGCCGCAATATGTCGAGGGCCGGCTCGATGTCGTCGTCAACGGCTACTCGGGCGCGACGCCCTACGTCCGGCTCGGCAACTCGCTCGCGCTGGGCGCCGCGCTGCTCCTGATCGCGCTATCCGCCGTGCGGCGGAAAAGGTAAAATCCGCGCCTCTTTTGCGGCGTCAAACCGCGACTGCGCCGCCCCCGCCTCCAGCACATGCTCACCTTCCAGCAACTCATCCTCCGCCTCAACGACTTCTGGGACCGGCAGGGCTGCGTGCTCCTGCAGCCCTACGACATGGAAGTCGGTGCCGGCACCTTCCACACCGCGACGTTCCTGCGCGCCATCGGGCCCGAACCGTGGAAGGCCGCGTACGTGCAGCCGTCGCGGCGTCCAAAGGACGGGCGCTACGGCGAGAACCCGAACCGCCTGCAGCACTACTACCAGTACCAGGTGGCGCTGTAGCCCTCGCCGCCCGACATCCAGGAGCTGTACCTGGAGTCGCTTGTCGCCATCGGGGTAGACCCAAAAGTGCACGACATCCGGTTTGTGGAAGACGACTGGGAGTCGCCCACCCTGGGGGCGTGGGGCCTGGGCTGGGAGGTCTGGCTCGACGGCATGGAAGTCACCCAGTTCACCTACTTCCAGGAAGTGGGCAGCATCCCGTGCAAGCCGGTGCTGGGCGAGATCACCTACGGCCTCGAGCGGCTCGCGATGTACCTGCAGGACAAGGAAAGCGTTTACGACCTCGTGTGGACCCCGGGCGTGAGCTACGGCGACGTGTACCACCAGAATGAAGTTGAGCAGTCGAAGTACAACTTCGAGCACTCGAACGTCGAGCTGCTGCTGCGCCTGTTCACGGACTTCGAAGGCGAGGCCAGGCACCTGATCAGCGTGGGCCTGGCGCTGCCGGGCTACGAGATGGTCATGAAGTGCTCGCACACCTTCAACCTCCTCGACGCGCACGGCGCGATCTCGGTGACCGAGCGCGCCGCCTACATCGGGCGCGTGCGCGCATTGTCGCGGCTGGTCGCGCAGGCCTACTACGATTCCCGCGAGGCGCTGGGCTTCCCGATGCTCGCGAAACCGGCACGGGCGGCCTGAGATGGAAGCTTCGCTGCTGGTCGAACTGCTCACCGAGGAACTGCCGCCGAAGTCGCTTGAGAAACTGGCCAATGCATTCGGCTGGAATCTCCACTCGGATCTGAAGGCAGATCACTTTCTTGCGGACGATGCCGCGTTAAGCATTTTTGCCACGCCGCGCCGTATTGCAGTCAGCATTTCCAATGTCAGGGAAGTGGCGCCCGATTTTGAAGTTGTCGTCAAGGGACCTGCAGTCAAATCAGGACTGGACGGCTCCGGAAACCCCACGAAAGCCCTTCTTGGTTTCGCCAACAAGAGAGGCGTGACAGTCGATAAGCTGGTTCGCGTAAATGACGGCAAGCAGGAAGTGTTTGCGCATCGGGACCTCGCCAAAGGGGGTCATCTCGACACCAACCTCGAACTC
>JANNWA010000067.1:0-15039 GCA_031408275.1 Pseudomonadota bacterium | reverse complement strand
TCCTCGAACAGGATCAGCAGCGCGAGGGTCCAGCTGAGGATGGCCTTCAGGCCGCGCAGGATCAAGCGGATAGAAGTTTGCAAAGACGAGACGCGCTTCTCATGTGCCGATTATGTCATCCGGCTCCCGCCGGACCGGTGCTGGAACAACAACATCTACCCGGTGGTGCGCGGAATCATCCACTTCTCCGGATCGTGCGCGCGGAGGCCGATCCATGGCAGCCGCAGGCGCTAGGAACTCATGTTCCGGTTCACCGGAACCGTGTGGCCCATCGAGGACATGCAGTGCAGGTAGGCCGTGTCGAAGCGCTGCTGGGCGGTGAACGAGTTGTCCGATTCGGGGGCGGGCGCACCGCCGAACATCGAACCCGTCCCGGTCTCGGTGTCCGTGCCTCGCGCCGTCCTGCTTCGGGCCTCGACGACCGCAGCGCCCGTGCCCAGTCCCATCGCATCCAGCGGCGCGCCTTTGTCCCGGGCGCGCGCGGCGGAATAGTCCCGGCAGGCGATGTCGTCCGCATTGAACGCGGCCATGTCCTTGCCACCGCCGGGAAGGACCGAAACAGAGGGCACGCGGGGGGAGGCGGCGCACGCGCTGAGGGCTGCGATGGCTGCGATGGCTGTCAGTCTGCGAAGGTGGTCCATGCGCGAGACTAGTCGCGGCCCGGGACCTTGTTCTGTGCGATGGGTTACATAGCGCAAATTTTCCAGGGCTGTGTTGCACCCTCGCGTCTTACGCCTCCAACCGGCCCTCCCGCTTCATCCATTCGTAGCAGTCAGCCGCCATAGCGCGCAGCGCAACGGGCTGGAAGCCGAGCTCGCGCACGGCTTTCGAGCAATCGCAGTACAAGGTGCGCGTGGCCATGGTCGCCGCTTCGCGCGTGAGCCTGGGTTCCTTGCCGGTGAGGAGCGACGCCCACTCGCCCGCCATCGCGACCGCCTTCAGCAGCCATGCGGGCGAGGCCTTGTCCGGCACCGGCTTGCCGGCCAGTTCACCGATGACCTGCACGAGTTCCAGCAGGCTCGCGTCGACGCCGGCCAGCAGGTAACGCTCGCCGGTGCGCCCGCGTTCCGCGGCGGCGATGTGCGCTTTCGCCACTTCGCGCGCATCGCAGAAGGACAGCGACCCGGGTGGTACGCCTGGCAGGGTGCCGGCATGGACCATGCGGAACAGGCGCGCATAGCCGCCCGTGTCGTAGCGCCCGAGGATCCCGGCCGGGTTTACGATCACTGCGTCGAGCCCTTTCACGATTCCCTTCAGGACTTCGCCCTCGGCGGCGTACTTGGAGCGCTGATAATTCACCGGGGAAGTGCCGCCCAGCTGTAGCGTGGTCTCGTCGATCCTGCCGTTGCACATTCCCCAGGCCGAAATGCTCGAGGTGTGCACGAAGCGCTGAGCGTTCGCGGCGAGCGCTGCCTCGACCGCGTTGCGGGTACCCTCGATGTTGATGCGGTCCTGTTCCGCGTTGCGCCGCGACCAGAGGTTCGTGCTGCCGGCCACATGGAAGAGGGCATCCACGTTGCGGGGCAGCGTGCGCGCAAGGGAGGCCGGGTCGTTGATGTCGCCTTCCACGGGCTCCACCGCGAGTCTTTTCAAATAGCGGGTATCCGAGGTCGGGCGGTGCAGCGCAAGCACGCGCCAGCCCTGCGCAAGCAGCGCCTCGCACAGGTTGAGCCCGAGGAACCCGTTGCTGCCGGTGACGTACGCGACTTTCTGCACCGGCTAAGCCGTCGCGGCCAGGCGTTCGCGCACCAGCGCGATGTGGCCGCGCAGCGAGTACAGCTCATCGGTGTAGGACAGCGGCACCGCGATGCGCTCGGCCTTGGCGTCGAGCTTGTTCAGTTCCTCGAGCAGTTCGGCGGCCGGGACCTTGCCGGCGGAGATCGAGTCCTCGATCTGGCGCAGCTGGCGGTACCAGCGGAAGATGCGCGAGCGGATGCGGAAGTTGTAGATCGGCGGCACCAGCCGCGCGACCGGGATCAGGATCGCGATGATCGAAAACAGCGCCACCCACATGCGGTCGATCAGGTTGGCCAGCCAGAACGGCACGTAGCGCTGCATGAACGGCGTGCCGCTCTTGAAGAAGCGCTCGGCCTCGGGCGCAAGGGGGAATTCGATGTCTTCCTTCGAGGGGAACTGCCCGGCGCGCGCAAACCACCCCGGCTCGGCGTGGATGTCGCGGGCGGCTTGCACGAACAGCTGCACCAGCGCCGGGTGCGTGCCTTCGCGCGCGACCAGCATCGAAGTGGGCGCGATCAGCGGCGTGTCGCGCGGCGGCACGTCGTGCGCGAGGTCGGCTACGCCGCGCGGGAGCGATACCGCGCTCAGGTAGCCGAAGCGCCGCGAGTAAGCCTCGGCCTGGCTGAACTCGAGCAGGCTGATCCCGGGCGTGCGCAGCAGCATCTGCAGGATCGGCGATTCAGGCGCCGAAACGAGCACCATGGCATCCAGTTCGTTGTTGAACAGGCCGATCGCCGCATGGGTGAGGTCCAGCCGCTCGATCTTCACGTCCTCGCGGGTAAGTCCGCTCGCGTTGAGGAGCTTGACGAACAGGGCGGTCGATCCGGCCCCGCGCCCGCCGGAGTTGACGCGCCAGCCGCGCATCTGGTCAAGGCGCTCGAGCTTCTTTCCAGGCAGCTTTCTCGCAGCTTCCGTGCGATAGAAGATCCAGACCGGCTCGTAGAACAGGCTCCCCAGCGTCACCAGCGGCAGGCCGGTGCCTTTCTCGTCCTCGGCGCGGATCGCCTCGCTCGAGCCGCCGCGCACGAACCCGAAATCGACATTTTCCTTTTCGTCGCGCAGCAATCGCCGGTTGGCCGATGATCCCTCGGTCGGCCGCAGCACCACCTCGATGTGGTGGCGCTTGAGCGCGGCCGCGTAGCGTTTGCCGAACTCGGCGTAGTCGCTTTGCTCCGGTCCGGTGGCGAGAACCACGCGCCGCGGCGGGTTGGGCTGGAGCACGAGATAGGCGCCGACGAGCAGCGCCAGCGCGAGCAGCACGAACGGCACCGCGGTGGCCGCGAGGTCGCGGACGGACAGCAGCGTGTTGCGGATGATGCGGGGCATGGGAATCCCTGGCCGGCCCGCTACTCGATCTTGATCCCGCGCGCCTTGACGACCTTCGCCCAGCGCTCGTTCTCGGCGCGGATGAAGGCCGTGTAGGTTTCAGGCGTGCCGCCGACGGTGGTCATGCCGCGGTCGTTCAGCTTCTCCTTCACTTCGGGCAGGGCCAGCGCCGCGTTGAATTCGGCGTTCAGCTTCGCGACCACGTCCCTGGGCGTGCCGCTGCGCACGATCAGGCCGAACCAGGTCGCGGTGACCGCGTCGGGAAAGCCCTGCTCGGCGAAAGTCGGCACGTCCGGCAGTACCGGGACGCGCTGCGCGCTCGATATGCCGATGCTGCGCACGCGCCCGCCGCGGATCTGTCCCAGCGCGCCCGGCAGCGAGTTCACGCTCGCGGTGATCTGCCCGCTCATCAGGTCGGTCATGGCGGGCGCGTCGCCCTTGTACGGGACGTGCGTGAATGCCGCGCCCGTGAGCGTGCCGAGCAGTTCGACGGTCAGGTGCGAGCTCGTCGCGGCGCCCGGCGAGCCGAACGTCGCCTGGCCGGGTTTCGCCTTGGCGAACGCGGCGAAGTCCGCGAAACTGCGGATCGGGGAATCGGCCTTCACCGTCAGGATCACCGGTATGTTGACCATGTGGACGAGGCCGATGAACTCCTTGAACGTGTCGTAGGGCAGCGAGGAGAACACCGCGGGATTGGTCGCGTGGGGCAGGGCGACCAGCACGGTCGTGTAGCCGTCGGCCGGCTGGCGCAGCAGGTATTCGGTGGCGACGCGCTCATTCGCACCGGGCTTTGGGTCGACCAGCACGGGCTGGCCGATGCGCGCCGAGACGCGCTCCCCCAGCGTGCGGGCAAGGAAGTCGGTCGGGCCGCCGGCCGCATAAGACAGCACGATCGTCACCGGCTTGGAGGGGAAGCCTTGCGCGGCCGAGAGGCCCGGCAAGGCAAGAGCCAGGCAGAGCGAGATTGCTGCGAGGATGCGGCAGGTCATGCATTTCTCCTTGGTTATTCCGTTCAGTATGGCAGGCCCACGTAGTTTTCCGCCATGGCCGCCTGCGCGGCCCGCGAGCCGGCGAGGTAGCCGAGCTCCGCCTGCTGGATCTTCTGCCCGAAGGGCCCGTCGTCCGGCAGCCGGTGCAGCAGCATCGTCATCCACCACGAGAACCGCTCGGCCTTCCAGATGCGTTGCAGCGCTCGTTCCGAATAACCGTCGAGTTCGGTGTCGCTGCCGCGGTAGTGGCTCACCAGCGCCTCGGACAGGTAGTGGACGTCGCTTGCGGCGAGATTCAGGCCCTTGGCGCCCGTGGGCGGCACGATGTGCGCGGCGTCGCCGGCGAGGAACATGCGCCCGAAGCGCATCGGCTCGGCCACGAAGCTGCGCAGCGGGGCGATGCTCTTTTCGATCGAAGGTCCCGTGACGAGGTCGCGCACCGCCTCCGGGTCGAGCCTGCGCCGCAGCTCGTCCCAGAAGCGCTCGTCGGGCCACTCCTCGACGCGCTCGGCCAGAGAACACTGGATGTAGTAGCGGCTGCGCGTCGGGCTGCGCATGCTGCACAGGGCGAAACCGCGCTCGTGGCAGACGTAGATGAGTTCCTCCGACACCGGCCGGGTGTCGGAGAGCACGCCGAGCCAGCCGAACGGGTAGACCCGCTCGAAGGTCTGGATCGCGGCCGGCGGCACGCTCTGCCGGCACACCCCGTGGAACCCGTCGCAGCCGGCGAGAAAATCGCACTCGACTTCGTGGGCCACGCCGTCCTTGCGGTAGCGCACGCGCGGCCGGTTCGAATCGAAGTCGTGCACGCTCACGTCTTCGGCCTCATAGACCGTCTTCGCCCCGGCCGCCTCGCGCGCGTCCATGAGGTCGCGGGTCACCTCGGTCTGGCCGTAAACGACGACATTGCGGCCCGTGAGGCCCTTGAGGTCGATGCGCTGGCGGCCGGCACCGTAGCTGATCTCCACGCCGTCGTGGACAAGGCCTTCGGCGTGCAACCGCCTGCCCACCCCCACGCGGTCGAGCATCTCGACGGTGCCTTGCTCGAGCACGCCCGCGCGGATGCGCTCGAGCACGTAGGCCTGGCTGCGCTGTTCGATGACCATGGCGTCGATGCCCGCGCCATGCAGCAACTGGCCGAGGAGGAGCCCCGCTGGGCCGGAACCGATGATTGCGACCTGCACGCGCATGAAGTGATGCCTTTCCTCTTGTTGGTACCCGGGCTCAACCCAACATCTGCCCGCCGTCCACGGCGATCGTCTGGCCGGTGACCCAGCTCGCCGCGTCGCTCGCGAGGAACAGCGCCACGTTGGCGACTTCCTCCGGGGTGCCGAGGCGCCCGAAGCGGATGCCGCCCAGCACCGCATTGTAGAGCGCGGGATCGGCGGTCTTTCGCTTCTCCCAGGTACCGCCGGGAAACTCGATCGAGCCGGGCGCGATGCAGTTCACCCGGATGCCCCTTGCGGCGTACTGGGTCGCCTGCGTAAGCGTGTACTGGATCAGCGCGGCCTTGACCGCACCGTAGGGCGGCGTGCGCGCGCTGGGCGTGAGGCCCGATATCGAGGAAATGTGGATGATCGAGCCGCGCGATTTCTCCAGGTGCGGCAGCGCCGCGTAGGAAGCACGCACCGAGGCCATCAGGTCGACGTTGATGCTGGCCGCCCAGCCGGCCTCGTCGTCGCTCGCCCCGAAGCCCGAGGCGTTGTTGACCAGTACGTCGATTCCGCCCAGCGCTTCGGCGGCCGCCTGCACGTAGCCGGTGACGGCCGGGCCGTCGCCCAGGTCGCAGGTGGCCGCGTGCACCGTGTGGCCGAAAGCCCTGAGCTCTGCCTCCGTCGCGCGCAGCGCTTCCTCGCCGCGCGCGCAGATCGAGACGTTTGCGCCGGCTGCGGCGAAGGCGAGGGCGATCGAACGGCCAATGCCGCGCGAACCGCCGGCGACGACCGCATTGCGTCCCTCAAGGCTGATCTTCATTTCGCTTCTCCTGTGGTAACCGTATTCTAGGATGCATTAAGATGGCCGAGAAACCAATAACCAGGAGGCGTGGATGAAACACTCAATTGCCGGCGCGCTGGCGATCGCGGTCGCGTTGTTCGCCGGGCAGGCGGCGGCGCAGGCCTGGCCGGCGAAACAGGTCCGCGTGATCATTCCGTACGCCGTCGGCGGCGGTGCAGACGCGGCCGCGCGACTGGTCGCCGACCACCTGTCGCGCGCCCTGGGGCAGTCCTTCGTGATCGATCCCCGGCCGGGCGGCAACACCGTAATCGGCGCCGAGGCCGCGGCGCGCGCGCCCGCCGACGGGTACACGCTGTTCGTCACCGGCGGTTCGACGATGTCGATCCAGCCGTTCGTGTTCAAGGGCAAGCTGCCCTACGATCCGCTCGGGGATTTTGCGCCGGTCAGCATGATTTCGCGCTTCCCGTTCTTCCTCGTGGTCCCGGCTACGCTTGGCGTGAACACGTTCGCCGAACTCGTTGCCTACGTGAAGGCGCGCCCCGGCAAGCTTTCGTATGCGTCGAACGGCAGCGGCGGAATCGGGCACCTCGGCACGGAGATGATCCGCCAGGCGACGGGCATGGACCTCATCCACGTACCCTACAAGGGCTTCGGGCCCGCGCTGCCGGACCTGCTCGCCGGCCGCATCGCCCTGGTCATGATGGACCTTGCACCGCTGGGCTCGAATGCGCGCTCGGGCGCGGTGAAAATAATCGCATCCACGTCGGCGCAGCGCTCGCCCTTCATGCCCGAGGTGCCGACCGTGGCCGAACTCGGCATCGCGGGCTACGAGCTTGAAGTGTGGTTCGCCCTTTACGCGTCCGCGAAGACGCCGGTGGCGATCGTCAACCAGTTGAATGCCGAGATGCGCAAGTACCTCGGCTCGCCGGAGGCGAAGGACGCCTACGCCAAACTCGGCCACGAGCCGATGTTCTCTACGCCAGAGTACGTGACGGCGCGCATTGTCTCCGAGCAAAAGGTGTTCGCACCGGCCGTGAGGGCCGCCAAGCTGAGCCCGGAATGATGATCGCCGCGGCGCGCGGCTTCGCGGTCACGGGCGGGCGGCAGAGCCATGAGCACGCCTAAACCTTTCCGGCTTCACGTCCCGGAAGATGCGATCACCGACCTGCACGGGCGCCTTGCCCGCACGCGCTGGCCCGATGAGCCGCCGCTCGAGCCCTGGGTCTCGGGCACGAGCCTCGACTACCTCAAGGACCTCTGCGAGTACTGGCGGACCGGCTTCGATTGGCGCGCGTGGGAAGCGAAGTTGAATGCATTCCCACAGTTCACCGTGGCGCTCGATGGCGTCGACCTGCACTACCTGCATGTGCCGGGCCGGGGCAGGGACCCGATGCCGCTCCTGCTTTCGCACGGCTGGCCGGGATCGGTGTTCGAGTTCCACAAGCTGCTGCCGCTGCTCGCGGACGATTTCACCGTCGTTGCGCCTTCGCTGCCAGGATATGGATTGTCGTTCAGGCCCGGGCAGAAGCGCTTTGGCGTCGAAGCCATCGCGGAGGCGTTTGCCGTGCTGATGACCGACGTGCTCGGCTACAAGCGCTACGGCGCGCAGGGCGGCGACTGGGGCGGCACCATCAGTTCGGTGCTGGGGCATCGCTACGCCGAACGCATGATCGGCATCCACCTTAACTTCCTCGCGGTCAGGCGCGACCTCGTTGCCGGCGAGACGCCGGAAGAGACAGCCTACTACCAGGACCTCGCCGCCTTCCTCAAGGAGGAGACCGGGTACCAGTGGATCCAGGGCACGCGCCCGCAGACGCTCGCCTACGGGCTCACCGATTCGCCGGCAGGCCTGGCTGCATGGATCGTGGAGAAGTTCCGCGCGTGGACCGACTGCGGCGGGAATCCGGAAAGTGCGCTCTCGCGTGACGAGATGCTCGCCGACATCTCGCTTTACTGGTTCACCGGCGCGATCGGCTCATCCTTCTGGCCGTACTACTCGCGCATGCACGGGCCGTGGCCGATTCCTGAAGGTGGGGCGGTGAAGGTTCCCATGGGATATGTCGCGTTTCCGAAGGAGATCCTGCGCCCGCCGCGCTCGGTCGCTGCACGCACCTACACGGACATCCGGCGCTGGACGGTGGAGGCGAAGGGCGGGCACTTTGCGGCGCTCGAGCAGCCCGAGGTGCTGGCGCGCGAGATCAAGGCGTTCTTCGGCGCCTTGCGCTGATTCGTATTTCTGGACTTTTATTTTAGAAGTCCCCTACTGTGGCGGATTTTCTGTCAATGTTGTACTGATACGGGTACATTTACAGATGAAATCTGCGCCCTTTTCTGGAAAGTCGACTCTGACCCCGATTTTCCGATTTTCACGCAACCTGTGTGCAGGGACAAGCCATGTTCAGCATGACCGCAATCGCCCGGATGCGCCGCCTGACCCTGTTCGGCAACCTGTCCGGCGCGCTCGGGACGTTCTTCTATTTCCGCTTCCTCGACGTCTCCGCGCATGCGAATTCGGCGCCGGTGGGGCGGGCGGAGATCCTGTTTTTCGTGGTCGGGTTCTCCATGATCGCGGCGATCTGGTACGCGTCTTTCTATCGCTGGGCGCGCCCGGTCATGCGCCTCGAAGGCGCCCCGCCGGCGGGTCCCGAAGGCGAGGAGCTGCGCAGGCGCGCGCTGCTGGTGCCGTTCTTCTTTGCGCTGCTGTCGTTCTCGGGCTGGGTCGCGGCCGCGTTCGTCTGGGGAATCCTGTGGCCGGTGCTGGCCGGCGACTTCACGCCGCTTCGGGGGTTGCGGCAGATTTTCGGCATCACCTTCGTGTCGGGCACGGTCGTGACCGCGATCGTCTTCTTCGGCACCGAGCGCATCTGGCGGGGTGAACTGCCGCGCCTGTTCCCCAAAGGAGACCTGAGCGCAGTCGCCGGGCCGCGCCTGAACGTGCGCGCTCGAATGGTTGCGGTGTTCCTTCTCATGAGCCTGGTGCCCATGGCGGTGCTTTCGGCCGCCGCGCTTACCCGCGCCTACGCGCTGCTCGGCGCCGATGCCGAGACTGCGGAGTCCATCATCCGCAACCTGATCCTCGTCGTCGCGGTGCTGGCCGCGCTGGGGCTCGGGGTGGCCGTGCGCCTCGCCCGTTTCGTGTCGGCCAGCGTCGCCGAGCCGTTGCGCGACGTGCAGGCCGCCATGGCCCGGGTCGCGCGCGGCGGGCTCGATACTCGCTGCGCTGTAGTGTCGAACGACGAGATCGGCGAGGTCGCCGAAGGCTTCAACCGCATGGTGGCGGGACTGCGCGAGCGCGAATCGATCCGCGAGACGTTCGGCAAGTACGTCAGCCCCGAGGTGCGCGACGAAATCCTCGCGGGCCGCGCCTCGCTCGCGGGCGGATTGCGCGAGGTGACGATCCTGTTCTGCGACCTGCGCGATTTCACGCCCTGGGTGGAATCGACCCCTGCCGAGGAAGTGGTCGCGGACTTGAACGCGTACTTCAGCGAGATGGACGCAGCGATCCGGGCCCATGGGGGGCTCGTATTGCAGTTTATCGGCGACGAGATCGAGGCGGTGTTCGGCGCGCCGGTGGCGGATCCGAAGCACGCGGAGTCGGCCGTGCGCGCGGCGCTGCAGATGCGCGCCAGGCTCGCGGCCTGGAACGCTGCGCGCGTCGCCTCCGGAAAAGTGGCGCTGCGGCACGGCATCGGCGTCCATTCCGGCACGGTGATCGCCGGCAACATCGGCAGCAGCGAGCGCATGTCGTACGCGCTGGTTGGCGATGCCGTCAACCTCACGTCGCGCATCCAGTCCCTCAACAAGGACTTCGGCACGCACATCCTTGTCAGCGGGGTCACGCGCGGGCTGTTGGAGTCGGCGTTCGACCTGAACCCTTTGCCCGCAGTGCGTGTCAAAGGACGAACGGCCGAAGTGGAGGTGTACGCTCTTGAGTAAGCTCGTGGTCCTGGCCCTGGCGGCTGGGTTGCTCGGCGGTTGCGCATCCTATGACGGCCGCGGCCTGCAGCCGGGCAGATCGACCGGCGCCGAAGTCGAGGCCCTGATGGGGCCGCCCGCCGAACGGCGCACGATCGACGGCCGCGAGAGCGTCCTTTACTTCCCGCGAGGGCCGCTCGGCCGGCACACGTATGCGGCGACGATCGGGCCGGACGGCGCGCTGCGGTCCATCGAACAGGTCCTGACCCAGTCCAACGTGGACAAGCTGGTCGCGGGCATCACTACCCGCCGGGATGTGCGCGAACTGTTCGGGCCGCCGAGCGAAATCTCCAGGCTCCCGCGCCAGGCGCGGGAGGTCTGGGAATACAAGTGGCTGCACTACGACGAAAGGCGCGTCCTCTGGGTGCAGTTCTCGGACGACGGGATCGTGCGCGAAGTGATCAACATGCGCGACTACGCAGCCGATCGGGTCAGTCGCGGCCGGCCCGGGTGAGGCGTTTTCGGGCTCCGGGCGTCCGAGGTTGGCCGGATGCGCGGCCCACCTTGCCTACATCAGCGCGGCGCCCACCGCACCGGTGGCGGCAAGAAGCACCGCGATCGGCAGCGTGATCCGGCGCAGTTCGGGCGAGCCCAGGCCGATCGCCATGCCGCTCTTGGCCAGCGTGTTGGCCATGGTCGCGATAACGATGGCGCGCGCCGCCACCTGCACGGTCGAGCTGTCGGCCAGCGCCATGTTGGCCATCGCCAGCGTGATGGCGTCGACATCGGTGAGGCCGGCGACCGCCGCTGCAAGGTACAGGCCGGCATCTCCCAGGTAGACCTGTGCCGCCCTGGCGACCAGCAGGACCACGCCGAACAGCAGGCCGAACTTGATCGCCTCGTCGAGCTCGAAAGGATTGTTGCCGGCCTTCACTTCGCCGCGATCGCGGCGCTGGTGCCGACGCCACAGCCAGTAGCTCGCGCCCAGGCTCACCGCGCACAGCATCCCGACCGCCAATACGATCCGGCGGCCGAGTTCCCAGTCGATCAGCGAGGTCATGATCGCGACGCGGAAGAACATCACCGTCCAAGCGAGTACGATGCCCAGCGCGAGCGACGAGGCGTCCTCGCCCGCCTGCCGGCTGCGCTGGGAGAATCCCAGGGTGACCGCGGTGCTCGACACGAGGCCGCCCAGCAGCCCGGCGATGCCCACGCCGTGCTCGGTGCCGACGATCTTGATCAGCAGGTAGCTGACGAAGTTCAGTCCCGAGATCAGCACCACCATCAGCCAGATCTTGTACGGATTGACCACGTCCAGCGGCGCCGGCCCGTAGTCCACATCCGGCACCAGCGGCAGGACGATGAGCGTGACGATGGCGAACTTGAGGGTCGCCTCGACGTCCGTCGAGTCGATCTGGCTGGCAAGGCGGTGCAGCCAGTCCTTCAGGGCGAGCAGCAACGCCATCGCCACCGCGATCCAACTCGCCAGCTGCAGCTGGCCGTGGGCGCACAGCAGGCCGAGCAGGAAGGCCAGCAGCGCCGAAACCTCCGTGGTGATCCCGGTGCCACCGTGCCGGGAAGTCACCACGTACAGGCCGAGGATGAGCGCGGCGACCGCGATGAATATCGCCAGAGTCAGCCACTCCAGTTTGAGGCTTTCGCCGAAGTAGCCTGCGGTCACGCCGCAGAGCGCGATGAGCGCGAACGTGCGCACGCCCGCGCTGCCCAGTTCGCCCTTGGTGCGCTCGCGCTCGAGGCCCAGCAGGATGCCCAGGCCGATGGCCACTGCAAAACGAAGCGCCAGATCGGGATCTTCCATTCGGTCTCCGGGATGATTGCGGCAACCCTATTCCCCGGTCGTTCGGGCGGCGCGCGACCGGCTCGGTGCAGGTTAGTGCCGAATCGGCAGGAAGCGCAAACCTTGCGCATGCGCGGGGGGCGCCCTTCAATCCGTGCAGGCAACCTTCAGGAAGGCTTCATCGGTCGCACCCGGGACGACAGGCTCCCACCGGCCGGGTTCGTGGTCCGCCGGGCCGGGAACCGCGGAGATGACCTTGCCTTCGCCCATGTGGCCGGCGTAGTCGACGAAGGCGAGCAGCCGAACGCGCCGGTTCTGGCAGTCGTATTCGCGCAGAACGATGGTCGATTGGTGCGGTTGTCCGTCGACTGACACGTCGGCCATCAGGAAATCGTACAGGCCCGACATCCGCACGAGGTCGCCGTTCCTGCGCACGCTCTGCCTGTCGGCGTAGGCGGAGTAGATCTTCGGGCTGCCGCCGACGGCGGTCCACTCGGCGGCGGCGCCTGCGCAGGAGAAGGCGAGCCAAGCGCCGGCCAGCACGCAGGCAATCCGGGTCCGGGTCATGCGCGGTACGGTGCCGCAGATGCGCCCGGCGGTCAATCGGCGACCCGCTGCCGACGAGGTGTTGCGGCGGCGGTCCGAATTGGCCACACTCGTGCGGGCCGGGAAGAATCGCCCCACGCAAATCCATGAAGAAAGCCTCCCCTCCAGCGCGCCTGACGTCCGCCTTCAACTGGGACGATCTGCGCTACTTCCTCGAACTTGCACGGCGCGGCCGGTTGTCGGTGGTGGCGAGGCATTTCGGCGTGGAGCACACCACCGTCAGCCGCCGCATCGCCGAACTCGAGGCGGTGCTCGATGACAAGCTGTTTGATCGCACGGAACGCGGCCATACCCTGACCCCGATGGGCGAAAAGCTGTTGCGCTATGCCGAGCAGATGGAGGTCGGCGCCTATGGCGTGGCCGACGCCGCCGGCATCGCCCACGCGAGGAGCGAGACCGTGCGTCTCGTGACGATGGAGGGAATCGGCAGTTTCTATATCGCGCCGCGGCTCGCCAAGTTGAAGACGCAGCAGCCCAACCTGCTGGTCGAACTGGTGACCTCGCCGCAGATGGGCAACCTCACCCGGCGGGAGGCCGATGTCATGCTGAGTTTCACGCGCCCGGACAGCCCGGGCGTTGTGGTGCGCAAGATAGGCTGGTTTTCCCTGCGCCTGTACGCGAGCGAAAGTTACTTTGGCGAGCACGGTGTTCCTGCAAACGCCCTTGACCTCAAACAGCACCAGTTCGTCGACTACATCGACGAACTCGTCTCCATTCCCGCGGTGCGCTGGCTACGGGACGCGGTGTCGGCGCCCAACGTCGTTTTCAGGAGTACAAGCATGTCCGCCCACCAGAGCGCGGCGGCGGGCGGTCTGGGCATCGCGCTGCTGCCGAGCTTCACCGCCGCCGGCGATGCGCGCTTGCGGCCGGTGCTGCATGGCCAGGTCGAGGTGAAGCGCGATCTTTGGCTGGCCACCCACGAGCATTCGCGCAAGCGCCCCAAGATCGAGATCCTGCTCGAGTTCATCCGGCGCGAAGTCGAGGCGGATGGTGCTTTCCTGCAGGGCCGGGGAACATGAGGTTCTTGCCGTGCATTTATGCACAGGTGGATGCAATTTTCCGGTATTGTGCGCAATCCACCGGCGTCCTATCGTGCAGCGATGCACCGAAGCTCGAATGGAGGCAATGCCCAATGCTGAACGCGCCCGGAACCGAACATCTGCAGGTAGGCATCCTGATGTTCCCGGATCTGGACCAGCTCGATTTCACCGGGCCGTTCGAGGTTCTGTCGCGCATGCCGGATTCATCCATCCATCTCCTGTGGAAGACCACCGCCCCGGTCAGGGACATGATGGGGCTGGTGCTGCAACCCACGATGGCTCTCGCGGACGCGCCGCCGCTTGATGTGCTGGTCGTGCCCGGCGGCTACGGCCAGCAGGCGCTGATGGATGACGCGGAGGTGCTCGACTACGTCCGCAGCCAGGGCCAGCGCGCGAAGTACGTTGTATCGGTGTGCACGGGGGCGCTGATCCTGGGCGCAGCAGGCCTGCTCAAGGGGTACCGGGCCACCACCCACTGGACGGCGGTGTCGCTCCTGGCGCACCTGGGCGCCGTGCATGTCGATCAACGCGTGGTGGTCGACCGCAACCGCGTGACCTGCGGCGGTGTGACTTCCGGGATCGACGGTGCATTGGCGCTCGTGGCGCTGCTGCGCGGCGAGCAGGCGGCGCAGGAGATCCAGCTCTATATGGAATACTCGCCCGCGCCCCCGTTCAAGAGCGGTTCGCCCGGGACCGCGCCGGCCGCAGTCCTCGATGCGGTCACGAAACGCGCCGAGAAGATGCTCATCGCCCGCACCGAATCCTGCAAGCGCGCTGCGACGCGCCTCGGCCTCTGACGGCGATGGGCGTTTTACACCAGGCCGCGACCGACCGGACGGCACGTTGACCAACACCCTCATCGCGCTGTCGATCAACGGGCTGGTCTGGGGCCTGATCATCGCGCTGATCGCGCTGGGGCTGTCGGTCATCTTCGGCCTGCTCGACATCATCAACCTCTCGCATGGCGACTTTTTCATGATCGGCACGGTCGTGGCATGGACCGTGCTCACGACGACAGGGAGTTTCTGGCCGGCGTTCATCCTGGCGCCGGTCATCGGGTTCGTCCTCGGCGCCATCATCCAGCGCATCGTCCTGCAGCCGATCCGCAATGCGGCAGCGCTGTCGATCGTCGCCACCTTCGGCCTGTCCATGATCCTGCAGGAGGTCGTGCGCATGACCTTCGGGCCGACGCCGCGCCGCATCCTCCCGCCTATTCGCGGCACCTTCGACCTGTTCGGGATCGAGTACGAGGTCTATCGCCTGTTCGCGGCAGGCGTGTCGATCCTGGCTCTCGCCGCGTTCTTCCTGTTCCTGCACCGCACGAAACTGGGCACCTGGATGCGCGCGGTGCGGCACGACCCGGAAGTCGCGACGGCGATGGGCATTCCCGCACAGCGGGTCTACATGGTCACGTTCGGCCTCGGCTTCGCCCTGGCGGCGCTCGGCGGCGTGGTGGCCTCGCCGATCACCACCGTGGACTTCCGGGCCGGCGTGGACGTGCTGCCGTTCTGCTTCATGGCGGTGATCATCGGCGGGCTCGGCAACCTGCCTGGCACGGCGGCAGCAGCCGTGCTGCTGGCGTTCCTGGAGGGAATCATCTCGAGCTTTGCAACGCCGACGGTGGCGCGGATCGCTTCGCTGGTGCTCATGAGCGCCGTGCTTTTGCTGCGGC
>JANNWA010000066.1:0-1936 GCA_031408275.1 Pseudomonadota bacterium | reverse complement strand
GACCGAGCCGGACGTGGCCTCCTCGGACGCGACCAACATCGCGACCACCCTCGAGCGCCAGGGCGGCGACTACGTGATCAACGGGCGCAAGTGGTTTGCCACGGGCGCGGCGCATCCCCGCTGCACGCAAATCATGCTGATGGGCTTGACCGGCCAGGCGCTTGATAAAAGCACCGACCGCACGCGCCGCCACAGCATCGTGATGGTGCCGATGGACGCCCCGGGCGTGAAGCTCGTGCGCGAACTGCACTGGATGGGCAACCGCGACCATGTGGCGCCCATCGGCGAGATCGAGTTCAAGGACGTGCACGTGCCGGTGGAGAACCTGCTCGGCAAGGAGGGCGACGGATTCAAGATTGCGCAGGTGCGCCTCGGCCCTGCACGCGTGCATCACTGCATGCGGCAGATCGGCCTCGCCGGCCTGATGATCGAACTCATGCTCGCTCGCGCGGCGGAACGCAAAGCCTTCGGGCGGACGGTCATCGAATACGACACCGTACAGCGCTGGGTGGCCGAGTCGCGCGTCGAACTCGAGCAGGCGAAACTGCTGACGCTCAAGTGCGCGTGGCTGCTCGACCGGCAGGGCCACCACGGCGCCTGGCGCGAGGTTTCGCTGGTGAAGGTAGCGGTGCCGAACATGCTCCAGCGCGTCGCCGACCGCGCGATCCAGGTCTTCGGCGCGATGGGCGGCACGGACGACGCCCCGATCCACTACGCCTTGTCGTACGCGCGCCTGATGCGGATCGGCGACGGCCCGGACGAAGTGCACCTGCGGCAGATCTTCAGGATGGAAACCCCGCCCGCGTGGACAATCGCGGACTCGCCCTATATCACCTATCCTACGGGCAATTGAGCCGGTCCGGCCAAAGACGGGAGCAGCAGTGGAGAAGGATGCGCGGATTTTCGTGGCAGGGCACCGGGGGCTGGTCGGGTCTGCAATCGTTCGCCGCCTCGAGTCCGCGGGCCATGCAAACCTCATCCTGCGCACGCGCGCGGAACTCGACCTGCTCGACCTCCCGGCGGTGCGCCGTTTTTTCGAGAGCGAAAAACCCGAGTACGTGTTCATGGCGGCGGCAAAGGTGGGCGGGATCGTCGCCAACAACACCTACCCCGCCGAATTCATCTACGAAAACACCCTCATCGCCGCGCACATCATCGACCAGGCGTGGCGCAACGGCGTAAAGCGGCTTCTGTACCTGGGGTCGTCCTGCATCTACCCGCGCGATTGCCCGCAGCCGATCCGCGAGGACTACATGCTGACCGGGCCGCTGGAGGAAACCAACCGCGCCTATGCGTTGGCGAAGATCGCAGGGGTGGAGATGTGCTGGAGCTACAACCGCGAGCACGGCACGCGGTTCCTCGCAGCGATGCCGACGAACCTCTACGGCCCGGGGGACAGCTACGACCTCGAGAACTCGCATGTGATTCCCGGACTGATCCGGAAGTTCCACCGTGCAAAGGCCAGTGGCGCCGAAGAGGTAGTGGTCTGGGGCACCGGCGCCCCGCTGCGGGAGTTTCTCTACTCCGACGACGCCGCGGATGCGCTGACGCACCTCATGCGCCTGCCGGAAAGAAAATTCGCGCACGCCTGCGGCGACGCCAGGGTAGCGCCCCTGGTCAACATCGGCAGCGGGAGCGAACTCACGATCTTGGACCTCGCCGAAAAAGTGCGCGACGCGGTGGGCTTCGAGGGCGCGATCGATTTCGATGCGAGCCGGCCTGACGGGACGCCACGCAAATTGCTCGACGTGTCGCGCCTCAGTTCGCTGGGGTGGCGGGCAAATACGCCGCTCGAGGCCGGCCTGCGCCTCGCCTACGCCGATTTCCTCGAGCGGTATCACGGGGGCTAGCGGGGAGGTTCTAGCGCTTCGGCGGTGCGGCGGCCGGTTGCGTATCCAGCCAGTCGAGCATCTTGCGCGCCGGCTGCACCCCGGAC
>JANNWA010000065.1:0-1785 GCA_031408275.1 Pseudomonadota bacterium | reverse complement strand
CGGGTCGCGTCAGGCTGGACGTTCCCGAGGGGCGTTCCTACGTGTACCTTCGCGCGCGCCAGAAGAACGGCCACATGGCGTGGGCCAGTCCCGTGTTCCTCAATTACAGGTAGTGTAATGAAAATAGAGCGCATCGAAGTCCTGCCCGTGCGGCTGCCGCTCAAGGCGCTGTCCAGGCTGTCGCGCGGCGTGCCGCGGACCATGGAGGAAGGCAAGCGCGTCATCCTGGTGAAGATGACGGCCGACGACGGGACGGTCGGCTGGGGCGAGGCCGGCCCGAGCCGGCGCTGGTCCGCCGAGACCACGCATTCCTGTTACACCACCATCAAGGAGTACCTCGCTCCGGCGCTGCTCGGGCGGGATCCTTTCGACATCGCCGGCCTGCATGCGGCGATGAACACCGAACTCGCCCCGGGCCTCGACGCCGGCCAGCCGATCGCCAAGGCAGCCCTTGATCTCGCGGTGCACGACCTCGTCTGCAAGCGCCTGGGCATCCCGTTGCAGGACTGGTTCGGGGCGAAGGGAGCGGACCGGATCGAGCTCTCGTACCTCGTCTCGGCACCGGATGTTGCGGGCGTGGAGGAGCAGGTGCAGGCCGGCCTGGCCGAGGGTTACCGCGCGTTCAAGGTCAAGGTCGGGCATGAGCCCAAGCTCGACATCGAGCGGGTCCGCGCGGTGCTCAGGCTGGCGAAGGACGGCACGGTGTGGGTGGACGCCAACCAGGGCTACACGCTGGCTGAGGCCCTGCGCGCCGCGCGCGGGTTCGAGGCGCTCGGCATCGAGCTGTTCGAGCAGCCGATCCCGATGGGAGAGTTCCAGGGAATGAAGAAACTGCTGTCCGCTACGAGCATGACGATCGCGCTGGACGAGGCGGCGATGGGCCTGCCGGTGGTCATCGAGCTCATCCGCCGCGAGGCCGTCGAGGCGCTGGTGATCAAGGTCAACAAGGTCGGCGGCCTGCACTACGCGCGCCAGCTGTGCGACCTTGCGCGCAGCGCCGGGCTGGGGCTGATCGGCAGCGGCCTCATGGACGCGCCGATCGGGTTCGCGGCCTCGGTGCACCTGTTCGCAGCCTACGGCCTCGACTACCCCTGCGACCTGAACGGCCCGCAGTTCATCGCCGAGGACTACCTGAAATCGCCGCTCCCCATGGAAGGCAGGTTCGCCCTCGTGCCGACGGCGCCGGGCCTGGGAATCGACATCGACGAGGCGAAGGTGAAAGCCTTCGCATTGCCACTATGAGAGGGTTCACAATGAGCGCACTGACAAAGAGAACACTGACAATGAGACTGCTCGCACTCCTGTTTGCGTTCGCCGCAGCCCCTGTCCTCGCGCAGGGGTTCCCCGCCAAACCGGTCCGCATGGTGGTGGCCTTCCCGCCGGGCGGCTCGACCGACCTCGCGGCGCGGGCCCTGGGCGAAAAACTCGCTGCGGCGCTGGGCCAGCCGGTGGTGGTGGAGAACAAGCCGGGCGCGAGCGGCAACATCGGCGCCGATTTCGTCGCCAAGAGCGCGCCCGACGGGCACACGCTGCTGATGGCGGCCACCTCGTTCGTGACCGCCCCCGCATTCTTCCCCAAGCTCGGCTGGGACCCGGCCAGGGACTTCGCGCCGGTGTCGCTGGTGGCAACCGTCCCGATCATCGTCGTGGTCCACCCCGGCCTGCCGGTGCAGAACCCCCGCGACCTGATCGCCTACTCCAAGGCCCATCCCGGCAAGCTCAACCTCGCTTCGCCGGGCGCCGCGACGCTCACGCGGCTTTCGGGCGAGATGTTCAAGCAGGCCG
>JANNWA010000064.1:0-7960 GCA_031408275.1 Pseudomonadota bacterium | reverse complement strand
GATTGAGGCGGATCGAATGCTTATCGGTCGAAAACAGGATCTTCCCGGAGGGAAGTTCCAGGGCCTTGCGCAGATCCGCCAGAGTCCTGCGCAAATTACCGCGCGCGGTTTCGGAGCCGACGTTGCCCCACAGCAGGTCGGCCAGGGTTTCCCTGCGGCAATCCCTGTCCTGTTCCATCGCAAGATAGGCGATCAAGGCGCGCATCTTGTTGTACGAAACGCCGGCGACGCGAACGCCGTTCAGGCGCACCTCGAAGCCCCCGAGCAAAACGAGCTCCAGACCTCGATTCGAATTGGGAGGTGGCATCAGTAGTGTCTCAAAGTTGATTGATTGACCTTGCCCCCGAAAGTTACGTATCACTTGCTGAGTGATCAGACTCTGGGCAAGGAAGGGGAAAATGTCAAAGGGAAAGAGGGCGCAATACACGCTGGCCTAGGTCAGTCCGATGCAGTTCGAGCAGCACTGGCTCGCCAATCGGGAAAGGCGAGCCGCTTGATGGACTCGGCTATGGGATGCGCTAAACAGGGGCAAGGTCAATCAATCGAAGACTATATTGGCATCCTTGATCAGCTTTGCCCAGGTATCGACTTCACGATTGATCAGTTCGGTGATTTCTTCCGGCGTCCCGCCGTAACCCAGGTTCCTCACCTTTTTCATGTGCTCGACTACCGGCTGCGATTTCAGCGCCAGGTTGAGAGCCGCGTTGAGCCGGGCAACGATGTCTCGCGGCATCCCCGGCGGACCGGCAACGCCCTGCCAGAAGAAAATGTTCATTCCCGGCACGCCCAGTTCGCGCATGCCCGGATACTCCGGCGCGGCGGGGGAGCGCTCCGCAGCCGTGGCGGCAAGCACGCGAACCTTGCCGGCCTTGGCATGCGGCTCCATGAAGGCCAGCAAGCCCATCGATGCATCCGTAGTCCCCTGGGCCAACGCCATTGATTCGTTGGCCGATCCGCTGAACGGGATGTGGGTCGTCTTGATGCCGAGGAGGCGATTGAACAGCTCGATCCCGAGGTGCGACAGGGATCCCGCGCCATAGGAGCCGAAATTCACCTTGCCGGGATTGGCCCTGGCGTAATCGATGAGTTCCTGGAGCGTGGTCGCCGTCAGGTTCTTTGCGTTCACCGAAATGAACAGCGGCCCGCCCTGGGCCAGCACCACATGCGTCATCTTGCGCACGTCGAAGTTCGGTTTGGCCTTGGCCGACGTGATGGTCTGCGAAGAAGTGGACACCATCAGGGTGTAGCCGTCCGGAGCGGCCCCCATGACGGTCTCGGTGGCGAGGACGGCGCCGGCGCCCGGCTTGGGGTCGAGGATGAGGGGCTGCCCGAGCGACTCGCGCGCCTGGTCGGCGATGACGCGAAACGCGATGTCGGTCGCGCTGCCCGCTGCAAAAGGCAGGACAAGGCGGATCGGTTTGCCCGGCCAGGCCTGCTGCGCCATGACCGGGAATGACAGAACGATTGCCAGCGCCGCTGCCGCGAGGGGCGCGGCTGCTCTTTTTGCTCGCTTCATCATCTCACCTTCCTCCATGTGATCTGCATTGGGTCACGCCAGGTTGTCTCAGCCTGTGCGTGCGTTGACAATGATACCCTCTTCTGGTACTTGTATGCGTTAACGATACGCATACGCGTATAGCAGACTCCCAACGTAGGAAATCATGAAATCCGCGCCACGCGATGAGCGTTGACTTTACCCCCGAGCAGGAACAGATCCGGGAGAGCGTGACCCGCCTGTGTGCCGGCTTCGGCGACGAGTACTGGCTGAAGCGGGATTCCGACGGGCGCTTTCCGGAGGAATTCTGCCGCGCGATTGCGGACGCCGGGTACATGGGAATCGCGATTCCAGCCGAGTACGGCGGTTCCGGGCTCGGGATTACCGAGGCGGCCATCCTGATGCAGGCGATCTCGCAGTCCGGGGCCGGCAACGGCGGGGTCTCCTCGGTGAGCATCGGCATCTTCGGGCTCAACCCGGTGGTCCGCTTCGGCACCGAGGCGCAGAAAGCCCGCATGCTTCCCCCGGTCGTCAAGCGCGACGACATCGCCTGCTTCGCCGTCACGGAGCCCAACACCGGGCTCGATACCACCCGGCTGAAAACCCGCGCCGTGCGCAAGGGCGACCGCTACGTGGTGAACGGGCAGAAGACCTGGATCAGCACGGCGCAGGTGGCGAACAAGATCCTGCTGGTCGCACGCACCTCCGAGGAAAGCGCGACGACCAAGCCGATCGACGGCCTCAGCCTGTTCTACACGGACCTCGACCGCTCCAAGGTCGAGATCCGCGAAATCGAGAAGATGGGCCGCAAGTGCGTCGATTCCAACCAGGTGTTCATCGACGGCCTGGAGATTCCCGTCGAGAACCGGATCGGGGAAGAGGGCAAGGGCTTCCGCTACCTGCTGCACGGCATCAATCCCGAGCGCATCCTGATCGCGGCCGGAATGGTGGGCCTGGGGCGCGCGGCGTTGCACAAGGCGACCGAATATGCGAAGACGCGCGTGGTGTTCGATCGCGCGATCGGCATGAACCAGGCGATCCAGCATCCGCTCGCCCACAACTGGGCGGAACTGGAAGCCGCGAACCTGATGGCCTTTCGCGCGGCGCAACTGTACGACCGGGGCGAGGATTGCGGCGCGATGGCCAATACGGCCAAGTACCTGGCGGGCGAAGCGACTTTCAGCGCCTGCACCAACGCCATCATGACCCATGGCGGCATGGGATACGCGAAGGAATACCACGTGGAGCGGTACCTGCGGGAGGCGCTCATCCATCGCATCGCGCCGATCACGCCCCACCTGATCCTTTGCTACATCGCCGAGCGGGTCCTGGGCCTGCCGAAGTCGTACTGAGGGAAAACGGGGAGTGAACATGCAACGGCGCAGTAAGACACCTATCGCCAAGGCGTATATCGCGGGCGCATTCGAACACCCGACGCGCAAGGCCGTCGACAAGACGGTTCCGCAGCTGCATGCCGAAGTCGCGCTGGGGGCGCTGCAGGATGCCGGCCTCACCAAGGATGACGTGGACGGCTACTTTTGCGCCGGCGACGCACCGGGCCTGGGCGGGATCGCCATGGCCGAGTACATGGGCCTGGACCTGAGGCACATCGACAGCACGGAAACCGGGGGCTCGTCCTATGTGCTGCATGTCGGGCACGCGGTCGAGGCCATTGCGGCCGGCAGGTGCTCGGTCGCGCTGGTGACGCTGGCCGGCCGGCCGCGGGCCGAAGGCGTCGCGACCCTGGGCGCGCGCAACTACGGCGCAGGGGTGCCCGATGTCGGTTTCGAGCAGCCCTACGGACCGGTGATCACCAATCTCTACGCCATGGCGGCGATGCGCCACATGCATGAATACGGCACCACCAGCGAACAGCTGGCGTGGATCAAGGTGGCGGCTTCGCATCACGCGCAATACAACGAACGCGCTGTGCTGCGCGACGTGGTCACGGTGGAGGATGTGCTCAACTCGCCCATGATCGCCGATCCGCTGCATCGCCTGGATTGCTGCGTGATCAGCGACGGCGGCGGTGCGTTGGTGATCGTGACGCCGGAAATCGCCAAGGCGATCGGCACCCGTTGCGTGAAGGTCCTCGGCCACGGCGAGGCGATCAAGCACCTGAATGGCGGCAAAGTCGACCTGACCTACACCGGCGCGGTGAAATCCGGGCCGGTCGCCTTCGCCGAGGCCGGGGTGACGCACGCCGATATCGACTACGTGTCGATCTACGACAGTTTCACGATTACGGTGCTGGAAACGCTAGAGGATCTCGGGTTCTGCGAGAAAGGCAAGGGCGGGCCGTTCGTCGCAGACGGCAACCTGATTTCCGGCGTCGGCAAGCTCCCGTTCAACACCGATGGCGGCGGGCTCTGCAACAATCACCCCAACAACCGCGGCGGCATGACCAAGGTGATCGAGGCGGTGCGGCAGCTGCGCGGCGAAGCGCATCCGAAGGTCCAGGTGCCGGATTGCACTTTCGCGCTGGCGCACGGAACCGGCGGGTCGATCGGTACGCGGATGGGCAGCGCCACGGTCATTCTGGGAAGGAACGACGCATGAGCCACGCCGAACGAACGTATCCGGATCCGGTAGTCAACCTGGAAACCGAGCGCTACTGGGCGGCGGCCAGGGAAGGCGTCCTGTTGCTGAAGAAGTGCAAGGCCTGCGGCGTCACCCACTTCTACCCGCGCTCTGTCTGCCCTCATTGCCTCAGTGGCGACACCGAGTGGTATCCGGCCAGCGGCAAGGGCAGGGTCTATACCTATTCGGTCATGCGCCGCGTCGCGACGCCATTCGCAATCGCCTATGTGACGCTGGAAGAAGGGGTCACGATGATGACCAACATCGTCGAGTGCGACCTTGACGGGATTGCGATCGGCCAGGAGGTCGAAGTGACATTCAGGACAACCGAAGGGGGCCACGCCTTGCCGGTGTTCCGACCCTGCGCCAAGGGCGCGCCATGACCGGGCCGCTCGAAGGCGTAAAGGTCGTCGACCTTTCGAACATGCTGATGGGGCCCTATGCCACCCAGACCCTGGGCGACATGGGGGCCGACGTGATCAAGGTCGAGGCGCCCGAGGGAGATCCGGTGCGCGGCATCGGGCCGCTGCGCAATCCCGGAATGGGCGCCATCTTCCTCAATTGCAACCGCAGCAAGCGCAGCATCGTGCTGGACCTCAAGAACCCTGCGGGCCTTGCGGCCGTCATCGAACTGCTCAAGCAGGCCGATGTCCTCGTGTACAACTCGCGTCCGCAGTCGATGGCGCGCCTCGGCCTGGGCTACGAGGCCGTCTCGGCGATCAATCCGCGCATCATCTATGCCGGCCTTTTCGGCTATGGCCAGGCCGGCCCCTATGCCGCCAGGCCGGCGTTCGACGACCTGATCCAGGGCGCCGTGGCGGTGCCGTGGCTGTCCCACATGGCCGACGGAGGCGAGCCGCGCTACGCGCCCACGGCAATCGTCGACCGGGGCGTGGCGCTGTGGGCCCTCGGCCAGATCACGGCGGCGCTCTACCACCGCAGCCGCACCGGCCAGGGGCAGAAGATCGATTCCCCGATGTTCGAGATGATGGCGAGCTTCGTGCTGGGGGACCACCTCGCCGGCCAGGCGTTCGAGCCCCCGCTCGGGGCGGCGGGGTATCCGCGCATGCTGAACGCGCACCGCCGCCCCTATCCCACGCGGGACGGGCACGTTTGCGTCATGATCTACACGGACCGCCACTGGCGCGCGTTCTTCCAGGCGCTCGGGCGCGAGGACGCGTTCGAGAGCGACCCGCGTTACCGCAGCATGACGTCGCGCACCGAAAACATCGTGGCGCTGTACCGTGAACTCGCCGAGCTGTTGCTCACGCGAACCACGGCCGAGTGGCTCGAACTGTTCAATACAGCCGACATTCCCGCGATGCCGCTGAACACGCTGGAGTCGCTGATGGCCGACGAACACCTGGCCGCGACGGGTTTCTTTTCTTTCGAAGAGCACCCGACCGAGGGCCGGCTGCGCCAGATGGCTTATCCGAGCACCTGGTCGGTCACCCAGCCGGGCGGCACGCGACCGGCGCCCCGCGCCGGCGAGCACAGCGCCGAGGTGTTGCGCGAAATCGGCTACAGCGACGAGCGCATCGACACGCTCATACGCAGCGGGGCAACCGCAGTGATCACCCAAAAGGAGACTTAGCCATGGCAGGCCTGTACTACGAGGAATTCAAGGTCGGGATGGAGTTCCGGCACCCGCTCACGCGCACGCTGACCGAAATGGACAACGTCCTGTTCTGCGCGATGACCCACAACCCCCAGCCGCTGCACCTGGACGAGGAGTTCTCGAAGAAGACCCAGTACGGCCAGCGCATCGTGAACAGCCTGTTCACGCTGGGCCTGGTGATCGGCGTCACGGTGGCCGACACCACGCTGGGCACCACGCTCGGCAACCTCGGCATGACCGACATCCGGTTCAAGAACCCGGTGTTCCACGGCGACACCGTCCACGTGGTCACACGCATCAAGGACATGCGCGAAAGCAAGTCGCGGCCGAACGAAGGCATCGTCACCTTCGAGCACATCGGCTACAACCAGCAGGACAAGGAGATCTGCTACGTCGTGCGCACGGGCCTCATGATGAAGCGGCCGGCATGATGCTCCGCTCCTGGCTGTTCGTTCCGGGCGACAGCGAGCGCAAGCTCGAGAAGGGGCGCGACAACGCCGCCGACGCCCTGATCCTCGACCTGGAGGATTCGGTCGCGAAGGACCGCCGGCAGGTCGCGCGCGAGATGGTCTGCGCCTGCCTCAAGTCGCGCCCGGACCGCTCGCGCCAGAAGCTGTGGGTGCGCGTCAATCCGCTCGATACCCCGATGGCGCTGCCGGACCTCGCCGCGGTGATGCCGGGCGCGCCGGACGGCATCTGCCTGCCGAAGGTGTACTCGGCGGCGGAAGTGAACAGGCTCGCGGACTACCTTTCGGCGCTTGAGGCGCGCGAAGGCCTCCCGCTCGGTTCGACCAGGATCCTCAGCGTGGCCACCGAGACGGCCGCGTCGCTGCTGACCTTCCATACCTACCTGGATCGCGTTTCCGACCGGCTCGCGGCGCTGACCTGGGGGGGCGAGGATCTCGCCGCCGCGCTCGGCGCGAGCGACAACCGCAACCCCGCCACCGGCGGCTACGACGATCCGTACCTGCTCGCGAAGTCGCTCTGCCTGGCGGCGGCGCGCGCCATCGGCGCTCAGCCGGTCGGCGCGGTGCACGTGAACTTCCGCGACCTCGCCGGCCTGGAGGCTGACTGCCTGCGCGACCGCCGCGCCGGTTTCGTCGGCAAGATCGCCATCCACCCGGACCAGTCGGCGGTGATCAACCGCGCCTTCACGCCTTCGGACGAGGAGGTGGCCTACGCGAGGCGCGTGATCGCCCTGTTCGAGGACAATCCCGGCCTCGGCACCGTCGGGCTTGAAGGCAAGATGCTCGACATGCCGCACCTGAAGCAGGCGCGCAACGTGATCGCGCTGGCCGAGCAGGTCAAGGCGGCGGGTTAGTGGGTGTCGGGGCAATGGGCCGCTCGCCATGACGGGCGCACTGGACGGAATCCGGGTGGTCGAGCTGACCACCGTCATCCTCGGGCCCTGGGCCACCCAGATGCTGGGCGACATGGGGGCCGACGTCATCAAGGTCGAAACGCCCGGCGGCGACGCAATGCGGCAGGCGGGGCCGCGGCGGCATGAGGGCATGGCCGCGCTGTTCCTTGCGACCAACCGGAACAAGCGCAGCGTCGTGCTCGACCTGACGCAGGACGCCGGCCGCGAAGCGCTGTTCCGCATCGTCGCGACGGCCGATGTCTTCGTCCACAACCTGCGCCCCAAGGTCAGCGCCAAGCTCGGCCTCGACTATGGTCACTTCGCCGAGCGGTTTCCAAACCTGGTTTATTGCGCCGCCTACGGCTTCCGGCGCGATGGCCCGATGGCGGACAAGCCCGCCTATGACGACATCATCCAGGCGGCGAGCGGCATAGCCGACCTGCAGAGCGTGACGGCGGGTCACCCGCGCTACGTGCCCACGATCCTGGCCGACAAGACCACGGCCTACAACGTGGTGGCCGCGATCCTTGCGGCGCTCCTGCACCGGGCGCGCGGCGGCGCCGGGCAGGCGATCGAAGTGCCGATGTTCGAGTGCCTGGTCGATTACGTCATGGTCGAGCACCTCTATGGCGCGACCTTCGAGCCGCCGATCGACCGCATGGGCTATCAGCGCATCCTCAACACCGAGCGCAGGCCCTATCCCACCAGGGACGGCTACCTCGCGGTCCTCCCGTACACGGACGACAACTGGCGTGCGCTCTTCACGCTGGCCGGCAGGCACGAACTCATCGCCGATCCGCGCTTTGCCACCCTGGCGTCCCGGGTAAAGAACACCGACGTCTTGTACGCCCTGCTTGCGGAGATCGTCGCCACGCGCCCCACTGCCGAGTGGCAGCGCCTGCTCGAC
>JANNWA010000063.1:0-7954 GCA_031408275.1 Pseudomonadota bacterium | reverse complement strand
GCGGTCAGCAGGCGCCGCTCAACCCCGAGCTTGTCCATCAGCCCGGTCACGCCCCAGCCGTCCATGCGCACGCCAATAGACCCGATGAGGCTCGACTTGTTCACATAGATGCGGTCCGCCCCCGCAGCCACGAAATACCCGCCTGAAGCGCAGATGTCTTCCACGACCACATAGAGCGGGATGGCGGGATACTTCGCCCTCAGACGGCGCATCTCGTCGTAGATGTTCTGGGACTGGACGGGGCTGCCACCGGGACTGTTGATGCGCACCACCACGCCCTGGGTATTGTGGTCCTTGAAGGCGGCCTGCAGCGCGGCATTGACGCGCTCCGCGCTCGAGTCGGTGCCGGGCCCGATGATGCCGCTGACCTCGACCAGCGCAGTGTGCTTGCCGTCGGTCATGCCCTCGGCCTTGCCGCGCCAATCGATCGCAAACAGCAGGACGGCTGTTACATACGCGAACGTCAGCAGCTTGAAGAAGATGCCCCAGCGCCGCGCGCTGCGCTGCTCCTTGATCCCCGCGAGCGCCACCTTCTCGAGCACTTCGCGCTCCCATTGCCCGCCATTCTCAGCCATTGCCTGGATCCTCAAGTACGATGAAGCCGTCGCGCTCGGCGACGGCCAGTTTGACGAGCGGCCCGCCCGAACAGGGCCCGCCGAGGCATTTTCCGCTCGAGGCCGAGTACACGGCCCCGTGAGTCGAGCATATCAAATCGCGCCGTTCGGCATCGAAGAAGACACCGGGCTGCCAGTCAAGTTCCATTGCGATGTGCGAACACCGGTTGAGATACCCATGCACTCGCCCCTCGTAACGCACGACGAACGCCGCGGCTGTCTCGTCCCGGTATTGCGTTTCGAAGCGTACGCCGCGCCCTGCCTCGGCGAGGTCCGACGAGGCGCAAATCACCCGTGCTTCGCGAGCCATGCATCTAGTTCCGCAACGCTGGCCACTAGGCCCAGGGGTGAGCAGGCATGCAGGGACTCTGCCGGATGCGCTCCATAGGTAACCCCCACGGCATCGACCGCCGCGTTGGTCGCCATGTCGAGGTCGTGCGAAGTGTCACCGATCATGAGCAGTTCGCGCGGTTCGCGCGACAATTCGTGCATAAGTTCGAACAGCATGGCCGGGTTGGGCTTGGAGCGCGTTTCGTCGGCGCAGCGGGTGGCGGAAAAGTGCCTCCCCAGCCCCGAGGCGCGCAGCGCCCGGTCGAGGCCCTTGCGGCTTTTTCCTGTGGCTACGGCAAGCGTATAACCGGCGTCCTGGAGCCCCGCGAGCAGTTCCGGCACTCCGGCGAACAGGTCCATGCCCTCCTCGCGGGCAAGGAAATGCCTGCGATAGCGCTCGGCGAACTCGGCGTAGCTTTTCTCGGGCAGGTCGGGCACCGCGTGGCGCAGCGCGTCCATGAGGCCCAGCCCGATCACATGGCTGGCACGTTCGCGCGAAGGCACTTCGAGGCCCATCTCCCGGCTGGCCTCCTGGATGCTTATGGCGATGCCGCTGGCCGAGTCGAGCAGCGTGCCGTCCCAGTCGAAGACGATGAGTGAATAGCGGGCGTCAGGCTTTGGGTTTGGTTGGGGCATCGATTTGCATGTCCAGGAAGCGCTGCATGTCCGCCGGCAGGGGCGCCTCGAATTCAAGAGGCTTGCCGGTGAGCGGGTGCAGCAATGATAACTGCCGCGCGTGCAGGAAGAGGCGCTTCACCCCTTGCCTTGCTAGCGCGCGGTTCAGGTCGAAATCGCCGTACTTGTCGTCGCCGAGGATCGGGTGTCCGATGTGGGCGGCATGCACCCGGATCTGATGCGTGCGGCCGGTCATCAGGCGCGCCTCCATCAGTGTGGTCGAGTCCCCGACCACCAGCGGCTTGAACAGCGTGACCGCCTGTTGCCCGTCGGCACGGGCGCTGACCCTGCGCTCGCCCTCCGCGGTCACGAACTTGTGCAGGGACACCTCGACCTTGCGCGCCCCGCCCTTCCAGCGCCCTTTCACGATTGCCGCATAGTCTTTCTTGATCTCGCCCTCGCGCAGCATGCGGTGCAGCTCGACCAGGGCGCTACGCTTCTTGCCGACGATCAGGAGGCCCGATGTATCCCGGTCCAGCCGATGGGCCAGTTCCAGAAACTTGGCCCGGGGGCGCTCTGCCCGCAGCGACTCGATCACCCCGAAACTGATCCCGCTGCCGCCGTGGACGGCCACGCCCGAGGGCTTGTGGATCACGATGATGGCCTCGTCCTCGTAGACCACCGGCAGGGCCAGGGACCGTGCGGGCGGCCGGGCCTCCGGGGCCGCCACCCGGATCGGGGGCACCCGGACTTTGTCTCCGTCAACCAACCGGTAGTCCTGCTTGACTCGTCCGCTGTTCACCCGCACCTCGCCGCTGCGCAGGATCCGGTACACGTGGCTTTTGGGCACGCCCTTGAGGGTCCGGATGAGGAAATTGTCGATTCGCTGGCCGGCGCTTTCCTCCCCGACTTCAAGCAGGGTCGCCCGAGCTTTACTTAACTCGTTCATTTTGCATATAATTGGGTGCTTGCTTTGTGTTGCGAGGCACGGTCCGAAGAAGTCGGCCGGCGATCCGCCGAGTCCGGGACCATTTACCCGCCTCCTGTCCAGCTTAGGCCGGGCCCGAAGCAACTGGTCAAATTCGCTCACCGGAAGTAGCGATAGTACTTGAAAGCGCACACAGAGAGTCTGACCCCTAGGAACCTCGCCGCGCCCCGCATGGAAGCGGAGCGCCACGATCCCGGCTTGCAGCCGGTATTTCGTCCACTACGACGATCCTGTCGAATCTTCGAAATAGGCAATCACAGCTTACCGAGCTAACGAAACGCTGACCGTCGGTTCACGGACTCTCCTGCGGCGCAGGAGAACAACAAGTGAAGCGCATGCTATTCAACGCGACGCAGCAGGAAGAACTGCGCGTTGCAATCGTCGATGGCCAAAAACTCATCGACCTCGATATCGAGTCTGCAGCAAGGGAACAACGCAAGAGCAACATCTATAAAGGCGTCATCACCCGCATCGAGCCCAGCCTCGAGGCCGCATTCGTCGATTACGGCGAGGAGCGGCACGGCTTCCTGCCCTTCAAGGAAGTCGCCAAGAGCTACTTCCGGCAGGACGCCGAGGTAGGCAAGGCCCGCATCCAGGACGCGCTCAAAGAAGGCCAGGAACTCATCGTCCAGGTCGAGAAGGACGAGCGCGGCAACAAGGGCGCGGCGCTCACCACCTTCATCAGCCTCGCCGGACGTTATCTCGTCCTGATGCCGAACAACCCCCGCGGCGGCGGGGTTTCGCGCCGCGTCGAGGGCGAGGACCGCGACGAACTTCGCGCCCTCATCGACCAGCTGGAGGTCCCCCCTGGCATGAGCGTCATCGCGCGCACGGCCGGCATCGGCCGCACGATCGAGGAACTCAAATGGGACATGGGCTACCTCATGCAACTGTGGGGCGCAATCTAACTGGCGCCCAACGACCGCACGCCGGGCGAGGACGGCCGCTATCGACCCAAGCCCTTCCTGATCTACCTCGAGTCGAGCCTGGTGATCCGCGCGATCCGCGATTACTTCCAGCCCGACATCGGCGAAATCCTCATCGATACCGAGGAGATCTACGAGCAGGCCCAGGCGTTCATGCAGACCGTGATGCCGGGCAACGTGCACAAGGTCAAGCTCTACCGCGACGACGTGCCCCTGTTCTCCCGGTTCCAGATCGAGCACCAGATCGAATCCGCGTTCTCGCGCCAGGTGAGCCTGCCTTCGGGAGGCGCGGTCGTCATCGACCACACCGAAGCGCTCGTTTCCATAGACGTGAACTCGGCCCGCGCCACCAAGGGCCACGACATCGAAGAGACGGCGCTTCGCACCAACCTCGAGGCGGCCGATGAGGTCGCCCGCCAGCTGCGCCTGCGCGACCTTGGTGGCCTGATCGTCATTGACTTCATCGACATGGAGTCGATGAAGAACCAGCGCGAGGTCGAAAACCGCCTGCGCGAAGCGCTGCATTTCGACCGAGCCCGTGTGCAGACCGGAAAGATCTCCCGATTCGGCCTGCTCGAACTCTCGCGCCAGCGCCTGCAGCCGTCGCTGGGCGAGACCAGCCACATCACCTGCCCGCGCTGTGGCGGCACCGGCCATATCCGTGGCATCGAGTCTACGGCACTCCACGTCCTGCGCATCCTGCAGGAAGAGGCCATGAAGGAGAACACTGGCGCCGTGCACGTGCAGGTCCCGGTGGACGTCGCGACTTTCCTTCTCAACGAGAAACGCAGCGAGATCCAGAAGCTCGAGACCCGCCTCAAGGTCAACATCCTGCTGATCCCGAACATCCACCTCGAAACCCCGCATTACTCGATCAATCGCCTGCGTCACGACGAGCTGAACGAGATGGACCACGTCCCGGCCAGCTTCGAGATGGTCAAGGAGCCGGACGAGGAGAAAGACGCGGCCGCAGCCGCCGAGCCCGCCAAGCAGCGCCAGGAAGCGGCGGTCAAGGCCATCGTGCCCGACCAGCCCGCGCCCAACATGCCCGAGCCGGCCGAGCGCCCGCCGGTGGAGCAGCGCACCGCGCGGCCGCCTCGCGAGGAAAACCGCGCGCGCAGCCACGAGCCGCAGGTAGCAGCGCCGGCTCCGGTTGCGAACAGCGAGCGCCCCGGGATCATCGGGCGCATCTTCGGCTGGTTCAAGCAGGACGAGAAGCCTGCCGAGCCTGCTACGACAGCCGCAGCCCAATCAACCGCGCAACAGTCCGCATTGCAACCGGGTTCGCAGCCCGGCCAGCGCCGCGACCAGCAGCGCAACGAGCGTGGCGACCGAGGCGAGCGTGGCGGCCGTGACCGCAATCGCGGCGGCCGTGACCGCAATCGCAGCGGACGCGAGGACCGACCGCAGGAACAACGCGGCGAGCGTTCCAGCGAACAACGCGGCGAGCGTTCCACTGAACCCCGTGGCGAGCGCCCGCAGGAGCAGCGTCCGCCCCGTGGCGATCGCCCCCCGCGCGAACCGCGTCCCGAAGGCGGCAACGGCGGCGGCGGGGACCGTCAGGGTGCACGCCGCGACATGGATCAGCAGCGCCGCGACCAGCAGCAGGGCCGCCCCCCGCGTGAACCCCGCGAGCCGCGGGAACCGCGTGGCGACCAGCCGCCGCGCGAGCCGCGTCCGCAATCCGAGCCGCGTGGCGACCAGCAACCGCGCGAGCCGCGTCCGGAGGGAGAAGACGGCGAGCGCGGCCGCCGCCGCAACCGCAGGGGCGGTCGCGATCGTGGACCGCGCGAGGCAAGGGAAGGGGCGCCGGCGGAAGGCCAGCCGAATGACCGGTCTGCCGACACGTCCGCACAAGTGAGCCAAACCGCAGAGAGCCAGTCACAGCCCGCTGCGCATCCGCAAGCCGGGTTCCCGTCGATGGAGCAGCAGGCTGTGGTCACAACTGCAATCACTTCGCCCGCAGCGACCTCGGTGGAGGTTTACACTCCCGCGCCGCTGCCCGTGGTGGTCGAGCAGCCGAAAGCCCAGGCTTTTGTCGCCGAGGCCCCGGCCGCCGAGTCCACCCCCGCCCCGGTCGTCCAAGAACAGGCGCCCGCACCCGAGGCACAACCTGCGCAGCAGCCTGCGTCGGTCGTGACAGCGCGTCCTGACGTCCCGAAGGTCGATGCCAAGGAAGTGCTGTCCGGCGTCGGACTCGTGATGATCGAGACCGATGCGTCGCGTTCGAAGTCGTATGTGCTCGAGGAAGCCCCGGTCCAACTCGGGCGCCCGCGTCGCGAGCGCCCCAAGCAGGCGGCCGAGGAACTCAAGCAGGTAGAAACGAAAGGCTAGAGGTCGGCTCTCACGGAGGGTGCACTCCGGGGCGCAGCGCGTCGTGCATTACGACGAGTAACCCCCGGGATGCGTCCTCCACCATATCGAGCACCCGCTCGAAGCCTGTCTCCCCGCCGTAGTAGGGGTCCGGGATTTCGGTTTCCGGCCACATCGGCGCGTACTCCAGGAAGAGGCGCAGTTTGTGCGCGTGCTCCCTGGGACATACGTTCAGGAGCGTGTCGAGGTTCCTGCGGTCCATCACCAGGATCAGGTCGAAATCAGTGAAGTCCGCCGCGCGCACCTGCCGCGCGCGCAGTTCCGACAAGTCATAGCCGCGCTGCCTCGCGTGTAGTTGCGCGCGCCGGTCTGGCGGGTCGCCTGCGTGGTAGTCGTGCGTGCCGGCCGAGTCGATGCGGATCTCGTCCTGCAACCCGGCCTCCTCCACCATGCGGCGGAACACGCCCTCAGCTGTCGGCGATCTGCAGATGTTGCCCATGCAGATGAATAGCACCCCGGCCATGCTCAGTCCGAGGCGATGTCCACGCCGAACACGCGCTTCCTCAGCTCGTGGAGCTGGTCGCGGGCTTCGGCGGCCTTCTCGAACTCGAGGTTGCGCGCGTGCTGGAGCATCTCCTTCTCGAGCCGCTTCACCTCGCGCGCGAGCTCCTTCTCGCTCATGCGCTCGTAGCGCGCGGTGTCCTTGGCCGCCCGCAGGGTCGCGTGCGCTTCGTCGGCGTCGTACACGCCGTCGATCAGGTCGCGGATGCGCTTGGAGATGCCCTTGGGTTCGATACCGTGCGCAAGGTTATGCGCGATCTGCTTGTTGCGGCGGCGCTCGGTTTCGCCCATCGCGGCTTTCATCGAATCGGTGACCTTGTCCGCATACAGGATCGCGGAGCCGTTGATGTGCCGCGCAGCGCGGCCGATCGTCTGGATCAGCGAACGCTCCGAGCGCAGGAAGCCTTCCTTGTCCGCGTCGAGGATCGCCACCAGCGACACCTCGGGCAGGTCGAGGCCCTCGCGCAGGAGGTTGATGCCCACCAGCACGTCGAATTCGCCCAGGCGCAGGTCTCGAATGATCTCCGCCCGCTCCACAGTATCGACCTCCGAGTGCAGGTACCGCACCTTTACCCCGTGGTCGGCCAGGTATTCCGTGAGGTCCTCGGCCATGCGTTTGGTCAACGTAGTGATCAGCACCCGCTCGTTCTTTTTCACGCGCAGGTTGAGTTCCGACAGCACGTCGTCCACCTGGTTGGTGGCCGGGCGAACTTCCACTTGCGGGTCCACCAGGCCCGTGGGCCGCACCACCTGCTCCACCACCTGGCCCGCGTGCTCGCGCTCGTAGTTGGCCGGAGTGGCAGACACGAACACGGTCTGGCGCACGATCTTCTCGAATTCGTCGAAGCGCAGGGGCCGGTTGTCGAGCGCCGAGGGCAGGCGAAAGCCGTACTCCACGAGGTTTTCCTTGCGCGAGCGGTCACCCTTGTACATGCCCCCGAGCTGGCCGATCGTGACGTGGCTCTCGTCTATGACCATCAGCGCGTCATGCGGCAAGTAGTCGATCAGCGTGGGCGGCGGCTCGCCGGCCTTGCGCCCCGACAGGTGGCGCGAGTAATTCTCGATGCCTTTGCAGAACCCGAGCTCATTCAGCATCTCGAGGTCGAAGCGCGTGCGCTGCTCGATTCTCTGCGCTTCCACGAGGCGCGTGGCACCCAGGAAATACTTGATCCGGTCCGCGAGTTCGAGCTTGATCGCGTCAACGGCTTTCAGCGTAGTCGCGCGCGGTGTCACATAGTGGCTCGAGGGGTAAACGGTAAACCGCGACAGCCCATGCAGCGTATGCCCGGTGAGCGGATCGAACAGCGTCAGTGACTCGATCTCGTCGTCGAAGAGCGATATGCGCACCGCGTGCTCCGCATGTTCGGCCGGAAACACGTCGATGACGTCGCCACGCACACGGAAAGTGCCGCGACGGAAATCCATCTCGTTGCGGTCGTACTGCATGGTCGCGAGGCGCTGGATCACGTCGCGCTGGGAGTACTTTTCCCCAGTGCGCAGATGCAGGATCATGTTGTGGTACTCGGAGGGGTCGCCGATGCCGTAGATCGCCGACACCGTGGCCACGATCACCACGTCGCGCCGTTCCATCAGCGACTTGGTCGCCG
>JANNWA010000062.1:0-6240 GCA_031408275.1 Pseudomonadota bacterium | reverse complement strand
CGACCACCCGCGCGAGGTTTTCCAGGCGGTGGAGCAGGCCGGAATCCCCTGCGAGTTCACCTGGACCCTCGACTCGAGCGGGTACCGGCACTGCGTGGGGTTCTCGAACCGCCTGGCATCGGCGCAAGCGACGCAACACCTGCTCGAGTTGGGACACCGCAAGTTCGCCGTGCTATCGGGCCACACCGCCGGCAACGACCGGGCGCGGGAGCGCATCGCCGGCGTGCGCGAGGCGCTGGCCGCGCGCGGGCTCTCGGCGGACGGCCGCATCCTGGAAACGACGTTTTCGCTCGGTCACGGCCGCGCCGCGCTGCGGGAACTGCTGGACCGCCCCGAAGGGCGCGACTTCACCGCGCTGGTGTGCGGCAACGACTTGCTGGCGCTGGGCGCGATGCTCGAATGCCGCGAGCGCGGCATTCGCGTGCCCGAGGATCTGTCGATCACCGGGTTCGACGACATCGAACTGGCCGCCGAGCTGTCGCCGGGCCTGACCACCCTGCACGTGCCTTCGGGCGAAGTGGGGCGGCGTGCTGCCGCGCGGCTGCTGGAGAGGTTGGCGGGGCGCAAGGTCGCTCGCGAAGAACAGGTACCGGTCGAACTGATCGTGCGCGGCACGACGGGACCGGCGCCATAATCGAAGTTCATTCCGGGGAAAACAGCGATGACGCAACCGCAAATCCGCCGCATCGGGCTCATGAGTCCCGGCGACATGGGCCAGGCCGTAGGGATCCGCCTGAAGGAACTCGGCTTCGAGGTCGGCACGGCGCTCGAAGGCCGCAGCGAGCGCACGCGCAGGCTCGCCACTGAAGCAGGACTGGTCGACTACGGCAACCTGCGGACCCTGCTCGGCTCGAGCGACCTGGTGCTTTCGATCCTCGACCCGGGGGCCGCAATGGGCCTCGCGCGGGCGGCGGCGGCGATCATGCCCACGCTCAAGGCGCCCCCGCTCTACACCGACTGCAATGCCCTTTCCCCGCGGACCAAGGTGACGATGCACGCGCTGCTGGAAACCGCTGGTGCGCGTTTCCTCGACGCCGGCATCATCGGCCCGCCACCTCGCGGCGCAGGAGGCATCCGCATGTATGTGTCCGGCCCGGGAGCGGATGCGCTGAGCGTCCTGCGGCATGAAACGATCGCAGTGCGCGTGGTAAGCCCTCGCATCGGCGACGCCGCGGCCGTGAAGATGTGCTACGGCGGCGTGACCAAGGGGGCGGTGGCGCTGCTGACCGAGCTGCTGGTCGCAGCGCGGCGGCTGGGCGTGGAGGAGGTCCTCGACGAGGAACTGCGCGGCAGCCAGGCAATCCTGCGCGACTGGATCCTGAAGAACCTCCCGTCGATGCCGCCCAAGGCCTATCGCTGGGTGCCGGAAACCGAGGAGATCGCTGCCACGTTCGCGGCCGCGGGGCTTACGCCGCTCATGATGCAGGGCGCGGCGGAAACCTATGTGGCGATCGCCGCCACGAACGCCGGCAAGGAGTCCCCGGAAGAGGCGCGCGTGCGCAAACGCACCGGCGCCGAGGTCATAGCTGCACTGAACGAGGGCCTCCCGTAAGCCCGCTGTAACGCTCGCGCGTTAAGCTCGAAGCATGAAACCAACCGACCGCCGCCGGTTCCTGCAGGCCCTCGCCGCACTGGGTGTCTTCTCCGCCATCCCTGCTGCACGCGCCCAGTTGCAGCCCAATCCGCGCTTTGCCGCCGACCCGTACAGCCTCGGCGTCGCCTCGGGCTACCCACTCCCGAACGCCGTCACGCTGTGGACGCGCCTCGCCCCAGTCCCCGAGGCGCCCGGCGGGGGCATGGCTCCCGAGATCGTGCCGGTGCGCTGGGAGGTCGCGAAGGACGACAAGATGGGCCAGGTGGTTGCCTCGGGCACCGCCTACGCTTCGCCGGACTGGGCGCATTCGGTGCATGTCGAAGTGACCGGGCTCGAGCCGGCGCGCTGGTACTGGTACCGCTTCACTGCCGGGGACTCGGCGAGCCCCGTAGGCCGTACGCGCACCGCTCCCGGCGCCACTGCAAAACCCGACCGCCTGCGGTTCGCGTTCGCCTCCTGCCAGCACTACGAGCAGGGCTACTTCGGCGCCTACAAGCACATGGTGAAGGACGACCTCGACCTCGTCGTGTTCCTCGGCGATTACATCTACGAGTCCTCGTGGGGCCGCGAGCACGTGCGCAAGCACAACAACTCCGAGCCGCACACGCTTGCGGACTATCGCGCGCGTTTCGCGCAGTACAAGACCGACCCGGACCTGCAGGCCGCCCATGCGGCCTTCCCGTGGATCTGCGCCTGGGACGACCACGAGGTGGAGAACGACTACGCCAACGACCGCTCCGAGAACCTCGACCACCCGGAATGGTTCCTCGCGCGCCGCGCCGCGGCGTACAAGGCCTATTACGAGCACATGCCCCTCAGGCGCGAGATGCTGCCGTTCGGCCCGCACGCGCGGCTCTACACGCGCCTCGCCTTCGGCAACCTCGCGAGCTTCCATGTGCTCGACGACCGCCAGTACCGTTCGCCGCAGGCCTGCCCGCGCCCGGGGCGCGGCGGCTCGAATACCGTCGATGTCGCCGACTGCGCGGCCCTTGCCGACCCAACGCGCACGATGCTCGGCGCCGAGCAGGAAAAATGGCTGGAGGCGGGCCTTGGCGCGTCGCGGGCCAAGTGGAACATCCTCGCCCAGCAGACCACGCTCGCGCAGTTCGACCAGAAACCCGGCCCGGGCCGCCGCGCCTGGACCGACGGCTGGGACGGCTACCCGGTGGCGCGCAAAAAGCTCGTCGACTTCATGGCCGAGAGCAAGGTCGGCAATCCCGTGGTCATCGGCGGCGACGTGCACATGTTCTACGTGAACGACATCAAGCGCGACTTCGACCGCCCGGATTCGCCGGTCGTGGCGAGCGAGTTCGTCGGCACCTCGATCACCTCGCAGGGCTTCCCGCAGGACACGGTCAACCGCTTCCTGCCCGACAACCCGCACGTGAAGCTCGCGGACAGCCGCTTTCGCGGCTATGCGCGCGTAGAGGCGACGCAGTCGCGCATGGTGACCGACCTGCGCGCGATGGACACAGTCAAGGAGAAGGACGCACCCTGCAACACGCTCGCCTCGTTCGTGGTCCAGGACGGCCGGCCGGGGGCGCAGAAAACCTGAGATGCGCTATCCTTTGCCGGTCGATGGCCCGGCCTGAAGGAGACGAGGATGGCGAAGAGCAAGAAGCGCGCAAAATCAAATGGCGGCGAGGTCCTGGCCGACGCGAAGGAAGTGGACGCGATCGAGCAGCATTGGCGCGTCGCGGGCCGTCCCAGGCACCGCAAGCCGGGCACCAAGTACAAATATGTCGAGGAACTAGCCCGCCTCCAGGTCGAGCTCATCAAGCTGCAGGAGTGGGTTCGCGTCAAGGGCCTCAGGGTCGCGGTGATCTTCGAGGGCCGCGATGCCGCCGGCAAGGGCGGCGTGATCAAGCGCATCGCAGAGAGCCTCAACCCAAGGATCTGCAGGATCGTTGCGCTGGGCACGCCGACCGAACGCGAACGCAGCCAGTGGTATTTCCAACGCTACGTTCCGCACCTGCCCGCGGCAGGCGAAATCGCGCTCTTCGACCGCAGCTGGTACAACCGCGCGGGCGTCGAGCACGTAATGGGCTTTTGCACCGATGCGGAGCACAAGGAGTTCCTGCGCTCCTGCCCCCTGTTCGAGGAAATGCTGGTGCGCTCCGGGGTCTATCTCATCAAGTACTGGTTCTCGGTGAACGACGAGGAGCAGGAGAAGCGCTTCCAGGAGCGCATCCGCAATCCCACCAAGCGCTGGAAGCTGAGCCCGATGGACATGGAGTCGCGCAAGCACTGGAGCGAATACTCCCGGGCAAAGGACGTCATGTTCGCCGCCACCGATCGCAACAGGACCCCCTGGAACGTGGTGGAAGCGGACAACAAGAAAAAGGCCCGCCTCAACTGCATCGCCCACCTTCTGAAGCAGGTGCCCTACAAGCACATGACGCCGGTCGAAATCGAGGTGCCGCCGCGGCAGGGAGACATCGGCTACAAGCGCCCGAAGATGTCGAGCCAGCGGTTCGTTCCAAAGATCTATTAGCCAACACCGTGGAAGACAAGTCACTTTGGTGAAATCCGGACGCGCCTGGGTCAGCTGGCCGAGCGCCGCGGCCATCCTTGCCTCCGCCATGACTGCGACAGTCGTCCACTTTCAGCTCCGGGATGCGCAGGAAACGGGAAACGATCGGAACACCTTCCTGCAGCGAGAGATCGCCAAGCTCGAACGGGAGACCGATGAAATCCGGAATCTGCCGGACTACATCGCGGACTTCCTGGGTCGCAAACAGGTCATCGAGGCAGTGCAAAAGGACCGGCTGCAACCGGTGTGGCTCCTGGATGAACTCCCCCGCCTGCGCCCGCAAGGCGTCTACCTCACTTCGGTAAAGCTGGAGCAGTCCCGGATCCAGGTAGCCGGATTTGCATCGTCCCAGAAAGCGGTGGACGAGTTTATCGGCAACATCGCGGCCTCGTCCCGCCTTGCATCGCCCCAAGTTGTCGACGCCCCGCCCGGCAATGCTCCGCTCACGGCCTTTCCGATCGGCTTCAGCCTCAAGGCGGAAATGCGCGCAGAACCTTCAGGGCAGGCCCGATGACTGTGCCGGGGCTCCTTCGGGTCACCATCCTCTTCGCCGCGGTTCAGCTTGCCGCCTACGGGATCTTCTACGCCGGGCAGATGGAGGAGATCGACCAAGGAAGGGAACAGGAGACTCAGCTCAAACAAAAATACGCAACCCTGAAGAACCGGGCGGTAAACCTGGATCTTTACAAGACGCAGCTCGAAGAGCTCGAAAAATTATTCGGCGATTCCCTTGTGGAGTTGCCCAACAAATGGCTCGATCCGGAATTCAGCGAACTGCGGCGCGCGGCGCGCGCGCACGGATTGCGCGTTGTCAGGCTCCAGCCGGAACCGACAGAGCGCTTGAGGGAGTACTACGCCGAATTGAAAGTGCATCTGGAAGTAAGCGGGCCGTTTCACAAGATTGGGGCATTTGTCGCGGACTTGACGACATTCCCGGGCAGCACGTTGCTCGCCCACTTCAGCGTGGTTCGGTCGCCGATTGTGGGGGTCGTGACCTTGAAGGGCGACATGCGCACATTCCGTTACATCGCCGACGAGGAACGCGCCGAGCTGCAAAAGGCCGCCGCCGCGGCAGAGCGGAAAGCGAAATGATGCAAAAGCTGGCAACCGCCCTGGCCTCGATCGTCCTGCTGGCCTCGTGCTACCCGGAGCCCACGGATCTCAGGAAGGAACTCCGCGAGCTGTCCGCTGGCCAGCAGGGCAAGGTACATCCTCTGCCCCAGCTTCGACCGCTGCCAGACACAGGCTACGCAGCCGGCGGGCTGCCGGACCCGTTCTACCCGGACCTTCCCCCAGACCGGCTTCGCCCCAACCGCCGCTAGTGCGCCTTCGCGCCGGAATCGCGCACGACCTTGCCCCATTTCTGCCGGTCGCCGCGGATCTGCGCCGCCATCTGTTCGGGCGTGCTGCCCAAGACTTCGCCGCCCTGCCGGGTGATGATGTCCTTCACTTCCGGCGAATCAAGCGCCCTGACGACATCGGCGTTGAGCTTCGCGATCACGTCCTTCGGCGTGCCCGCAGGCGCCATGATGCCGAACCAGCTGTCCGCCGCGAAACCCGTCAGCCCGGCTTCGGACATCGTCGGCAGGTCGGGCAGCACGGGTGAGCGCCGCGAAGAGGCGACCGCGATGCCTTTCAACTTCCCCGAACGGACCTGCGGCAACGAGGACGGGATGCTGTCGAAGAACAGCGTCACGGTCCCGGAAAGGAGGTCGAGCATCGCCGGGGCGCTGCCCTTGTACGGAATGTGGTTCGCATTGAAGCCGCCCATCGATTTCATCAGTTCGAATTCGAGGTGCGAGAGCGTGCCGTTGCCCTGCGACGCGAAATTCACCTTGCCGCCCTGCGCCTTGAGGTGTGCGATGACCTCCGCGAGGTTCTTCGCCGGGATCGAAGGATGGGCGACCAGAATGTGCGGCACATTGGCCACCAGGCTGACCGGCACGAGGTCTTTTTCCAGGTCGTAACCGAGCTTCGAATACAGGCTCATGCTGACGGCGTGCGTGGTCACCGCGCCCATCAGCAGCGTGTAGCCGTCGGCCGGGCTTTTCGCGGTCGCTTCGGCGCCGATGTTCCCGCCGGCCCCGGGACGGTTGTCGGCGATCACCGGTTG
>JANNWA010000061.1:0-2734 GCA_031408275.1 Pseudomonadota bacterium | reverse complement strand
CAGCGCGCGCTCGAAGGCGACGTCAATCGTGAACGCGAGGGTGGGCTACGCCTTCGACAAGAAGACGCGCCTGAGCGTGGATGTGTACAACCTGTTCAACGCGAAGAACAACGACGTGGACTATTTCTACCAGTCGCGGCTGCGCGGCGAGGCGGCGCCGGTTTCGGACTTCCATTCCCATCCGGTGGCGAGCCGGGCAGCGCGGTTGAACCTGACGGTGAACTTCTGATAAAAGTACTACTTTGCTACCGCAAACTGTCCGGCTGGAGCCGATCTCGTGCCAATATGGTTTCCTAATATAGCAATTTATACTTGGCCCGCCATGCCACGATCCCGGCAATGGCAACCATCCCGAGGATCAGGGCCCAGTGGTTCCACTCCCAGTCGTGGATGTGCAGGCCCGGCGCGCCGTGGCCCGGGTGCGCGATGGCATTGCCGGCAACCAGCAACAGCGGAAGGATGATTCGGTTCATGTCGACCCCCTGAGGCTTTTGGTAGGGGGATTCTACCTTCGCGACGCCGCAATCAGGATGCGCAGGCAGCGGTTGTTCGTTCATGGCGACTGCCATGGATTCACGGTCCGTACTCCGGTCGGCGCGAAATCGGCCACGTTTCGGGTCGCGACTGCCATGCCGTGCACGAGCGCCGTAGCCGCAATTAAAGCGTCGCGTACGGGGCGCGGGTCCGGCACGTGCAGCCTCGCGCTGCGTTGCGCGACCGCAGTATCAATCGGAAGAATGCGCCCCGCGAACGCTGGCAGGACGTGATTGTCCATCCAGGCACGGAACATGGCGCCCTGCGCGGGATCCCGCCGTTCGGCGAGCAGGATGCCGATCTCCAGTTCCTGGATGGTGATTGCCGAGACATACAGTGCCGCGGCGTCCACGCTGTCCGCCCACTTCGCGACGTGCTTGTTGGCTTTGCCGAGGCGAACTTTGCGAAGTTCGGAAACGACGTTCGTATCGAGGACGAACATCAGGCCAGCTTCGCGGGCCTGGGGAAGTCTCGCATTCGGGGGATTTCGAGGTCCCCGTCGTCCATACCCGGCATGGCCAGCATGTCCGCAATCTTGAGGCGGCGTCCGGTAATGCGCCGGTACTCTTCAATGCTCAGCAGCACATGCGCCGGACGGCCCCGGTCGGTAATGAATACCGGTCCTTTGCGCGCGGCCTTTTTTGCATCGCTGGCGTTCTGGTTGAATTCCCGGCTGGAAAGGGTCTTGATCGCCATGGCGTGACACCTCATGTCGAATAATGTAGATATGTTACTACAAAAGACCGTTCCGATTCAGTACCCGGCCCCGAAATCCACGAGGTTGAGCGCCGGCTGCCCGGCACGCACACGCTCGATGTTCTCCACGACGCGCGCCATGGCGGTGCGCGGCTCGGTCAGCGCGGCGGTATGCGGCGTGATCGAAACCGCAGGGTGGGCCCAAAGGGGCGAAGCGGCGGGCAGGGGTTCCGTGTCGAACACGTCGAGGTACGCGTGCGCGAGGCGCCCGGCATCCAGCGCGGCGAGGAGTTCGTTCTCGACGACGTGCGCGCCGCGCGCGACATTGATGAGGCAGCTCCCATCGGGCATGCGCGCGAAGGCGGCGGCGTTGAGCACGCCGCGGGTCTCGGCGGTGAGCGGCAACAGGCACACGACGGCCTGGCAGCGCGCTAGCATCTCCAGCATCCCGGAGCTGCCGTGGTAGCAGTCCACGCCCACGATCTGCGCGGGGCGCCGTTTCCATCCGGCAACCTTGAAGCCGAACTGGAGCAGCCGTTCTGCAACTGCGGTGCCGAGCTCGCCCATGCCGAGGATGCCGACGGTACGGTCGGACGTCATGTACTGGGGAAGCCGCTCCCATTTTTTTTCGAGCTTCCGGGCGCGGTAGAAGTAGTGATGCCGGTGGTAATCGAGCACGTGCGCGACGACCGATTCGGTCATCGCGGCGACCATGCCCAGGTCGATCATCCGCGCGAGCGGCTTGTCGCGCGGGAAGGTCGGGTCGGCCAGCAGTCCGTCGACGCCCATCCAGAGCGACTGGATAAGCTTGACGTTGGGCAGCTGCGCGGCGATTCCCTCCTGCGGGCGGGCAACCAGTGCGACATCGATTGCGGCCGCGTCGAAGTTGTCGGGAGTGAAGAACTTGTCGTGCGGCAGCAGCTTCGAGAGCCCGGGGATCCAGCGCTCGGCCGGCTCGACCCTGGACAGGTGCAGGATGTTCATTGCGTCGGCTTGAACCCCGAGGCGCGGATAACCGGGCCCCATTTGTCGTAGTCGGCCTTGAGTATGGCGCCGAGCTCCGCCGGGCCCAGGCCCGTGGGTTCGAGGCCCATCTGCTCCAGGCGCTGCTTCATGTCGGGCGCGCGGATGACCTCGATCGCCGCTTTCGCATAGCGGTCAATCACGTCTTTCGGCGTTTTGGCGGGCGCGAAAAGCGCGTACCAGCCGTTGCCCTCGATGTTGTAGCCGAGCTCCTTGAAAGTCGGCACATCGGACGCGAGGCCCGAGCGCAGGCTGCCGGACACCGCCACGACGCGCGCCTTGCCGGAACGCACCAGCGTGAGCGCATCCGCAAGCACGAACATCGCCGCCTTGACTTCGCCGCCGGCCAGCGCCTGCAGCGCCGGGCCGGTGCCTTTGTAGGGAATGTGGGTCATCTCGATCCCGGCACTCCTGGCGAACAGCACGCCGAAGTAATGCGGCAGGCTGCCAGCGGCGGCCGAAGCGTAGTCGCCCAGCTTCG
>JANNWA010000060.1:0-2575 GCA_031408275.1 Pseudomonadota bacterium | reverse complement strand
GCGGCGCGAGGCTCTTGATGAAATTGTTCTCGAGGATCAGCGCCTCGCCCTCGGAGCGCGTGACCGTCGTTTCCATGGTGGCGATCTGCGCCACCATGAGGCTGATGCGCGGGCTCTGCAGCGTCTTGGCGAAGTAGCTGGAGACGCGCTTTTTCAGGTCGCGGGCTTTGCCCACGTAGAGCACCTCGCCGGCGGGACCGAGCATGCGGTACACCCCGGGCAGGGTCGGAAGCCCGGCGACAAAGGCCTTGGAGTCGAACTTCTCGTCCATGCAGTCCGGCACTCAGGCCAGGGCAGCCACGTCCTTGAGGGCGGCGCGATAGGGCTCCGAACCCAGGGCCACGGCGCGCCGGCGGTCGTGGCGGATGGCGTCGAGCCGCTCGCCCGGGAAACTCTGCCCTGCGAGCGAGGACAGCAGTTCATCCGCCGCCTCAGGCGCGTTGCAGACGAGCACCGAATCGCAGCCCGCGGCAAACGCGGCCAGTGCCCGCTCGCGCATGCCGCCGGCCGTGCTCGCGCCTTCCATGCTCAGGTCGTCGCTGAAGATCACGCCGTCAAAACCGAGTTGCCGGCGCAGTACCTCCTTCAGCCAGAAAGGCGAAAATCCGGCCGGTTCGGGCGCAACGTCCGGGTAGACCACATGGGCCGGCATGATCCCCGCAAGCCCGGCCGAGATCGCCGGGCGGTACGGCGCCACGTCGATGGACATGATTTCCTCGAACGAACGGTCATCGGTTGGGATCGTCACATGGGAGTCGGCGGTCGCGTAGCCGTGACCGGGAAAGTGCTTGCCCACGGCGCCCATGCCGGTCGCATGCAGGCCGCGCACGAGGGCCGCGCCCAGCGCGCCGACGACATCGGGGGATGCGTGAAAGGCCCGGTCCCCGATGACAGAGCTTGCGCCGTAGTCCAGGTCGAGGACCGGCGTGAAGCTCAGGTCGACGCCATGCGCGCCGAGCTCGACACCGATCACCAGGCCCGTGCCCTCCGCCGCGCGCACCGCTGCCGCCGGGTCGCGATCCCACAATTCGCCCAGCCTGCGCATCGGCGGGATGGCAGTGAAACCCTCGCGGAAGCGCTGCACCCGTCCGCCTTCGTGGTCCACGCAAATGATGAGTTCAGGCTCGCGTAGCGCGCGGATCTCCTCGGTCAGCGCCTTGACCTGCACGGGACTCTGGAAATTGCGCGCGAACAGTATGATCCCGCCGACCAGCGGGTGGCAGAGCCTGCGGCGATCGGCATCCTCCAGCACGAGTCCGGCGACGTCGACAATTACGGGGCCCAGCGGCATGTGTGAGCTCATGCCCCGCCCTCCAGTATTACCGTGGCGCTGGCAATCTCGCGCTCATCGGTCAGCGAAACGTGCGCGCGGCCCACACCGCGCGCATCCAGCAGTGCCCGCAGCGCGGGCGTGTACTCGAGCGTCGGCTTGCCGGAGCGCAGGTTGATCACCCAGACGCCGTGCCAGTTCGCCGGCGCGTGGATACCTGTGCCTAGGGCCTTGGTGAAGGCCTCTTTCGCCGCGAACCGCTTGGCGAGGAATGCAGCAGGCTTCCTGTGGCCAGCGAACCGCCGCAGTTCGGGCTCGCACAGGATGCGCTGCGCGAATCTCTCACCGAAACGGCTGAGCGCCGCCTCGATCCGCGGGATCTCGATGATGTCCGTGCCGATGCCGTAGATCATCGGGCCGCCTGCGCCGCGAGGCGCGCCTCCGTCATGAGCCGTTTCATCTCGCGTACGGCCTCGCGCATTCCTACGTATACCGCACGACTGACAATGGCGTGCCCGATGTGCAGCTCACGCACGCCGGTGAGCCGCGCCACGGGCTGGACGTTGAAGTAGTTCAGGGCATGCCCGGCATTGAAGCGCATGCCGAGGTCGCGTATGGCCTGGCCGGCGCGTGCGAGCTTTTCGAGCTCGGCTACGACCGCCGGGCCCTCGGCGTCGCGCCCGAGGGAATGGAAGGCATGCGCGTATGGTCCGGTGTGCACCTCGCACACCCGCGCCCCAACGCGCTTGGCGGCCTCGATCTGGCGCGGATCCGCGTCGATGAACACGGATACGACGATTCCCGCGTCCGCGATGCGAGCGACCGCAGCCGCGAGCTTGGCTTCCTGCGCGACGATGTCGAGCCCCCCCTCCGTGGTGATCTCGTGGCGGCCCTCGGGCACCAGCATCGCCATCTCGGGCTTGATCGCGCGCGCGACCGCGACCATCTCGTCGGTCGCCGCCATTTCGAGGTTGAGCTTGATATGCGTGAGTTCGCGCAGCCGGCGCACGTCCTCGTCCTGGATGTGGCGGCGGTCTTCGCGCAGGTGCACCGTGATGCCGTCGGCGCCGCCCAGGTGCGCCTCGATCGCCGCCCACACGGGGTCGGGTTCATAGGTGCGGCGCGCCTGCCTGACAGTCGCGACATGGTCGACGTTTACGCCCAGTTCGATCATAGGTCCTGAAGCTCCAAGAGGACGGTGCGGGTGTGCAGCGTCTGCCCGTGCAGGCGCTGCCCGATCAGCGCGCGCATCAGGCCGCGGGCCTGGTGCAGCGTCTCGGCGCTCCCGAAATCGTCCCGGTCCAG
>JANNWA010000059.1:0-7450 GCA_031408275.1 Pseudomonadota bacterium | reverse complement strand
CGCGCAGATCGGCGACGCCAAGGGGCGCTGGGTCACGGACACGGAGTGGCCGCCGAAGAACCTCGAAGTGCGCCAGTTCACGGTTTGCGCCGACGGTCTCGTGCAGGGCCCTGGGACCGCGAGTGTCGTGGAAGTCGCGTCGCCGTTGACGGTCGGCGCGGCCGGCGGCGAATGGATGCCGTGGTTCGTGGCCGGCAACGGCCCGGAGATGGCCGGCGACCAGCGTCCGGACGATGCGCTGTCCGCCTGTTTCGATTCGCTTCCGCTCGAAGCTCCGATCGATGTGTTTGGCGAAGTGCGCGTGGCACTGGAGGTTGCGTCCGACCAGCCCGAGGCGCAGGTGGCGCTGCGTCTGTGCGCGGTGGCGCCGGACGGCACGTCCCGCCGGCTGGCCTTTGGATTCCTCGACCTCAGTCATCGCGAGGGCGATACGCGGCACCTGCCCGTGGAACCGGGGAAGCCGTACCGAATTTCGGTGGACATGCTGCCGGCGTGCTGCCATGTGCCCAAAGGGCATCGCTTGCGCCTCGCGGTCTCGACGAGCTACTGGCCGATGATCTGGCCTTCGCGCTTCCCGGTGCGCCTGTCCATCCATGCGGGGCAGGGCGCGTTGCTGGTACCGATCCGCCCGCGTCGTCCGGAGGACGATTCAGTACCTTCGCTCGGCGAGCCGACGGTGGCGCGCGGCAACCCGACCACCGTGCTGCGGCAGCCGTCCGCGAAACGCACGCTCACGCAGGAGCTGTCGACCGGGACCACGACCCTGACCATCGAGGAAGACGGCGGCCACACGCGCATCGACGACCGCGCGATCGAGATCGACTGGACGGGCAAGCGCATCACCTCGATCCGGCCCGACGATCCTTTGTCGGCTTCGGCCTACGCCGAGTGGACCTGGAAGCTGAAGTTCGGGACGGTAGAGACGGCGTCTTATGCCAGCAGCCGTCTCACCTGCACGGCGACCACGTTCGAGATCGAGGCGCGCGTAGAAGCGCGCGAGGGCGGCAAGGTCGTGGCCGAGAAAGCGATCCGGCGCTCGGTGCCGCGCGCGCCGGCCTGAACTGCGGTCAGGCCGCCTTCTTCGCCTTCAGGTTGGCGGCGCCGACTTCGTCGAGGTACTGCAGGCAGCGCGCGGTGGTTTCCACGTCGCCGAACTTCGCGTCGATGTCGAACAGGTTCCACAGCACCGCGCCCGGCACGCGGTCGCCGATCGCTTCCTTGACCGCGATCGGGCGGAAGCCGTCGGCGAGGCCGTCGCAGATGGTTTCACGCACGCAGGCCGAGGCGGTGACGCCCGTGACGAGGATGGTGTCCACGCCCGCGGCGCGCAGGAACCCGGCCAGGTAGGTGCCGTGGAAGGCGCTCGCGCGCTTCTTGATCAGCAGCTGCTCGCCCTCGATCGGCGCGATGCGCGAGTCGATGGCCCACAGGTTGGTGTCCTTCGCATTGACGACGTCGACCGGGATCTTGTCGTGCCAGAGGCCCATGTCGGTGTGCGGGTTCTTGCGGTCGGTGACCTGGTAGCAGGTGGTGACGTGCACGACCGGGAGGCTGTACTTGCGGAACGCGGCCAGGAGCTTCTGCATCGACGGGATGATCTGGTCGTCGACGTGCTCGCACGTGAAGGGGTTGCCGGGGCGCGTCCACGCATTGGCGAGATCGACGCTGATCAGCGCCGGCTTCGCGCCGAACCCGACGCGGCGCTGGAACCCGCGCGCCTGGTAGCGGCGGGTGGCTTCAGCAAAGGCGGCTTCGAGGGCGGCTTCGAGTTGCTTGTCGGCGGGATCGTTGGTCATGGCGTGCTCCAAGGTGGGTAGGTCGTCATTCCGGAAAAAAGCGCCCGAAGTTTGATATCCATCGTAGTTTGTCACCACGCCATCGCATACGCTTCGCGGCGCGGGTCCGCGCCGGCGTGCAGCATGCCGGTTTCAGCGTCGCGCAGGATCGCGCAGATGGCGCCCATGCTCCACGATTTCTCCGGCCACATCTCGATGTCGTAGCCGCGGCCTTCGAGCGCCGCGACCGTGGCCACCGGGAAGCGGTTCTCGACGCACAGGCGCCCGGGATGGTAGGCGTGAGGCGAGAATGAATTGGGAAAGTTGAACGTGCCTACCCGCGGCGCCTCGATGGCCTGCTGCATCTGCAGGCCGAAAGCGTGGACGTTGAGGAACACCTGCAGCATCGACTGGACCTGGATGTCGCCGCCCGGCGAGCCCCAGGCCATGTGGAAGCTCCCGTCCTTGAGCGCCAGTGCCGGGGAGGGCGTGAGCCGCGGGCGCTTGCCCGGCGCGATCGAGCAGGGGTGGTTCGCCAGGAACCGGCTCTGCATGCCGCGCGTGGATATGTTGATCCCGAGGCCGTCGATCATCGGCGTGTCGTACATGGTGTCCGACGGCGTGGCGGACCACACGTTGCCGTGCGCATCGGCCACGCAGGAGTAGATCGTGTCCGGGGCGGGTCGTACTTCGCCCTTGCCGCCGCCCTTGCTGGGCATCAGTGCAGCGAGGTCCGGCCGCGCCATCCCGGGGATCTCGCCCGGCTGCGGCATGCGACCCGGCGCGCGCATGTAATCGATCCTGCCGCGCTGGACCGCGGCATAGGCGGCGGACAGCAGGTGGTTCGTGGGCACCTGCATGAATTTCGGATCGCCGACGTAGGCCTCGCGATCGGAGAACGACAGGTCCAGCGCCTGCGCGAGCACGTGCAGGTACTCTGGCGTATTGTGGCCGAGGGCCGCGAGGTCGATGCCTTCGAGCGTTTTCAGCGTCTCGAGCAGCACGATGCCCTGGCACCAGACGTCGCACGCATGGACGTCGATGCCGCGATAAGTGGTCGAGATGCTCTTTTCCACGGGCACTTCGAAGGCGGCGAGGTCTTCGCGCGTGATGAACCCGCGGTGCTTCTCGTGGAAGGCCGCGATGTCCCCGGCGATCGATCCCTTGTAGAAGCAATCGTGCACGGCGCGCAGCTTGGCCTTGCGGTCGCCGGCCGCCTTGCGCTCGGCCTCGATCATTCGGCCGATGGTGCGCGCGAGGTTTTCCTGTTTGAACCGGCTGCCCACTTTCGGCGTCTTGCCGCCGGGACGGAAAATCGACTTGTTCTCGGCATAGCGGTCGATGCCGGCCGCATGCAGCTCGATGCTGTCCCGCAGGATCGGGTACATGTAATAGCCGTCGCGGGCGAGCTGCAGCGCAGGCGTCGCGGCTTGTTCGTAGGAGATCGTGCCGAAGCGGCGCAGGGCTTCTACGTGGGTCGCCGGCGCCGCGGGAACGATCTGGCGCAGGATGCCCTCGGGTACCGCGTCGCCGCCTTCCGCCTTCAACCGGGCGATGTCGGTGCCGGCCGGCCAGTAGCCCAGCCCCTCGAGGCTGACGACGGTGTTCTCGCCTTTCATGAAGATGAGCGTGGGCAAGACGCCTGCGAACGACACCACGTCCGGCTGCAGCACCGACAATGCGATCGCCGCGGTCACGCCAGCATCCACCGCGTTGCCGCCTGCGTCGAGTGCGCGCATGGCCGCGGCGGTGGCGAGGTAGTGCCCGCAGGAGGCCGCGTAGTGGCTGCCCGCAACCGTGGGGCGCCAGGAGACTGTGGCGGCTTCTTTCTTGGTGACGGGTTTCATTCCATCTTCACTCCGGCCTGCTTGACGATCTTGGCGAACCTCGCGAGTTCGGACTGCGCGTAGGCCTCGAACTGGGCGGGCGACACGCCGTCCACGGGGTCCGCGCCGAGGTCGACGAGGCGGTCGCGCACGTCCTTCTTCTGCATCGTCGCGGCGATCGCGGCGCCGAGCTTGCTCACGACCTCGCGCGGCAGGCCGGGCGGCCCCCAGACCCCGTACCAGTTGCTGTGGTCGAAGCCCGGCAGGCCGGATTCGGCCATCGAGGGGATGTCCGGCGCGGCTTGGGTGCGGTTGGCGGTGGTCACCGCGAGGGCGCGGAGCTTGCCGCTCTTCACGAACGGCATCGCCGAGGGGGTCGAATCGAACATCATCTGCACCTGGCCGCCCATCACGTCGGTCAGCGCGGGTGTGCTGCCCTTGTAGGGGATGTGCTGCATCTGCACGCCCGCGTACAGCTTGAACTGCTCGCCGGCCAGCTGCGAGGAAGATCCGCTGCTGGCGGAGGCGAAATTGAGCTTGCCGGGGTTCGCCTTGGCGTAGGCGACCAGGTCCTGCACGTTCTTCACAGGCAGCGAGTTGTTGACCACGAGGAACAGGGGCACGCTGACCAGCAGCGTGATGTGGGTGAAGTCCTTGATCGCGTCGTACTGCATCTTGGGCACGAGGTTGGGCAGGATCACGTGGATGGAAGGGTTCACGAGCAGCGTGTAGCCGTCGGGCGGCGCCTTGGCCACCAGCGCGGCGCCGATCATGCCGCTCGCGCCGGCGCGGTTCTCGAGCACGACCGGCTGGCCGAGCGATTCTCCCAAGCGGTTGCCGACCACGCGCACGATCACGTCGGTCGGGCCGCCGGGCGGGTAGGGGACGACGATGCGCACCGGGCGCGAAGGATAGTCTTGCGCCGGTGCAACAGCCGAAGCAAACAAGGCCAGCACAGCCAGGACCAGTCTCAAGCAAGCGTGCGACATGACTCTCTCCTCGGATAGCGGTGGTTGGTTACGTGCCTTCCTTGATGCGCGTGCTGGAAGGGTCGTAGAACGGTTTGAGCGAAGGCCGCGCGGCGAACCGGGTGCAGGCCACCTCGATCTCGTAGGATCCGGCCAGAAGGGTTTCGGGCGTGAGCGCCGTGTCGCTGCTCACGTATCCCATGCAGAGCGAGCGCCCGAGCGTGTGGCCGTAAGCCCCGGAGGTCACGCGCCCCACCAGCCGGCCGTCGCGCCAGATCGGTTCGTTGTGGTAGACAAGGGGTTCCGTGTCCTCGAGCGCGAACAGCACGAGCCTGCGCTTGAGGCCCGCGGCCTTCTGGCGAAGCAGTGCGTCGCGGCCGATGAAGTCCGATTGCTTGCCGAAGGCCACCGCGAACGAGAGCCCCGCCTGCAGGGGCGTGTCTTCGTCGGCGATGTCGTGTCCCCAGTGCCGGTAGCCTTTTTCCATGCGCAGGGAATTCATCGCGTGGTAGCCCGCGTGGACGAGGCCGGCTTTCTCACCGGCGCTTGCAAGGGCTTCGTATACGCCGGCGGCGAACTCGGTCGGCACGTAGAGCTCCCAGCCCAGTTCGCCCACGTAGGTGATGCGCGACGCACGCACGCGGGCGTAGCCCAGCTCGATCTCGCGCGAGGTCCCGAACGGGAACGCGTGGTTCGACAGGTCCGCATCGGTGAGGCGCGACAGCAGCGCCCGCGACCCCGGGCCCATGACGCCCAGCACTGCGTAGGAGGAAGTCACGTCTGTGGCCGTCGCGCGCGCATCCTCCGGGATGTTCTGTTGGAGCCAATGCAGGTCGCGCGCCTGGGTGGCGGCAGCGGTAACGATGAGGTACGAATTCGCCTCCAGCCGGGTCACCGTGAGGTCGGCCTCGATGCCGCCGCGCTCGTTCAGCCACTGCGTATAGACGATGCGGCCCGGCGGAACCGCGACGTCATTGGCGCAGATCCGGTTGAGCACCTGCTCGGCGTCGCGGCCCTGCAGCAGGAATTTTCCGAACGAGCTCTGGTCGAAAAGTGTCACGCCTTCGCGCGTGGCCTTGTGCTCCGCGGCGCTATAACCGAACCAGTTCTGCCGTCCGTAGGAATATTCGTAAACGGGCTTCACTCCCGTGGGCGCGTACCAGTTGGCGCGCTCCCAGCCCGCGACCTCACCGAAGCAGGCGTTGCGCTCCGCCAAGTGACCGTGCAGCGGCGATCGGCGGATCCCGCGCGCGGATTCGTACTGCCGGAACGGCCAGTGCATTTCGTAGAGCAGGCCGAGCGCCTCCTTGGTGCGGTCGTGCAGGAAGCGCGGGGTGCCCTGGAAAGGCATGAAGCGGCGGGGGTCGACGTCCCAGAGGTCCATGGGCGCGTGGCCACGCACGATCCACTCGGCGATGGTCTTGCCTGCGCCGCCGGAGGATTGGATGCCTACCGAGTTGAAGCCCGCCGCGACGAAGAAATTTCTTACCTCCGGCGCTTCGCCGAGGATGTAGCGATTGTCCGGCGTGAAGCTTTCCGGGCCGTTGAAGAACAGCTTGATGCCGGTGTCGCGCAGCGCCGGCACGCGCTGCGTGGCGAGTTCGAGGTAGGGAAGGACGTGGTCCCAGTCTTCCTGCAGCTGGATGTAGCCGTCCGACTCCGGGATCCCGCGCATGCCCCAGGGCTTGCCTTCGGGCTCGAAGAAGCCGATCAGGAGCTTGCCTGCGTCCTCCTTGAAGTAGGTGCAGATGTCGGTCGAGCGCAGCACCGGCAGGTCGCGCGGCAGCCCGGGAATGGCCTCGGTCACGAGGTAGAAGTGCTCGGCCGCATGCAGAGGTACGTTGACCCCGGCCTTGCGCCCGAGCTGCCATCCCCACATCCCGCCGCAGTTGACCACGTATTCCGCCGCGATCTCGCCGCGCGCGGTCACCACGCCGGCCACCTTGCCGGCCTTGACGAGGATATCGGTGACCCCGGTCTTCTCGAAGATGCGCACGCCGCCGGCCCGCGCCCCCTTGGCCAGCGCGAGCGTGGTGTCCACCGGGTTGGTCTGCCCGTCGCGCGGCAGGAACACCGCGCCGACGAGGCCCTCCGGGCTCATCATGGGCCAGCGCCGCACAGCCTCCTCGACGCTGATCTCCTCGACCTCCAGCCCGCAGGTGCGCGCCATTGACGCGCCCCGTCGCAATTCCTCCATCCGGGCCGGGTTCGTGGCTATCGACAATGAGCCGTTCTGCTTGAAGCCGGTTTCCTGCCCGGTATCTGCGGCGAGGGTCTGGAACAGGTCCGCGCTGTACTTGGCGAGCTGGGTGAGGTTGTAGGTCGAGCGCAGTTGTCCCACGAGTCCCGCCGCGTGCCAGGTGGTGCCGCTGGTCAGCGTGCTCTGCTCGAGCAGGACCACGTCGCTCCAGCCCTGTTTGGCCAGGTGGTAGGCGACGCTGCAGCCGACGATGCCGCCGCCGACGATGACGACCCTGGCGCTTTTGGGGAGATCGCTCATGAGAGCGGGAAGCATACCGCAGGCGGTGCGCGCAGTGATTCGGATTGCGACCCGGCAATGGAGTCGTTTCGCTCTGCGGTGTATGCTCGCCGCAGCCTAAATCAGGGGAAAAAACGTGGGATCCAAGCTGCACGACAACGCCGTGGTCATCGACGGCCTGATCATCGCCAATTTCACGCGCGAAGTGTTTGAGGACATGCGCAAAGGCGGGCTCACCGCCGCGAACTGCACCTGCTCCGTGTGGGAGAACTTCCGCGGCAGCATGGACAACGTGGCGCGCTGGAAGCAGCACTTCCGCGACCATGCCGACCTGATCACCCAGGTGCACACCACGGCCGACATCCACCGGGCCAAGAAGGAAGGCAAGACCGGCATCATCCT
>JANNWA010000058.1:0-2641 GCA_031408275.1 Pseudomonadota bacterium | reverse complement strand
CTCGGGCACCCCTCCGGCGGAACCTGAAATTATGTGGTAATTCCGCCAGTTAGTCAAGGCTGCCCACAAGCCGCACGCAATGCGCTGCGCGGCAGGGCGGATTAATTGAGAGCGTGCGCTCACATTCACCAAAACTGTTTTTGCCGCTAAGTTCCGTAGCGGACCTTGGAGTTCATGAGTTTCAGCGCGGCCAAGGCGCTGTAGCAGGCCAGCCAGGCGGTCTTCGGGTTCTCCGGCGCCGGGACGTTCTCCAGCACGATGGTTATCGTGCCGCTCGCCCCCTGTATGCGGATGGTGTGGGTGTTGTGCGTGAGCGCGGGGTCGGCCACCACGCGAAGCCGCGTCCGGTCGAATCCGATCCCCGCCATCGACAGCACCGCAGCGATGTTCACGTTCTGCGGAAAGTGCGGCACCCCCTCGCGCGCGGAACCCTCGAACAGCACACGCGCCTCGCGCAGCCCATCCAGATCGATGCCCAGCGCATCCACGTAGTCGATCTTCTTCCAGGCGACGGGGGGCTTGGCCACCTGTATGGAGGCCTCGTCCACCCCGGCAATGCACGCCGCCTTCAACGCATCGAGGGCGCCGATCCCGCCTGAGGGAACATACAGCAGGGCGCCATTGGCCTCGGCCGCGCTCTCCGCCGCCGCCCGCAACCGGTCGTCGACGAGCGCGCCACCCGACAGCACGATGACGGCGATGCGCGCCGACAGCAGCCGCACGAGGTGCTCGCGCACGGCGTCATGGGATGCCGCTTCGATCACGACCTCCGGCTTCGCGGCCATCAATGCGTCGACACCGACCACGAAGGGCACGCCATATTCCTTCGCCAGGGCGACGCCCGCCGACGCGGCGCTGCGTCCGCAGATCGCCGCCACGTCGATTCCTTCACCGAGGTCCCCGCACCGAATGTGCTCAAGGAACAGCCGGGCGATAGTGCCGCCGCCGAGGATTGCGATTCGCATTGGTTTCAGCCTCGTTAGGAAAAGCCGGGGATTCTGCCACACGCGCCGGGCTGCGCCCCGGCTGCCGCGCCCGCCGCTTTATGGATGCGTCCGAATAGGCTTATCATCTGTAAAAGAATGCAAAGCCGGACGGACGGAGAGTTCAGTGCGAATAGCAATCCTGGAAGACGACCCCGACCAGCTCGCGCTGCTGAAGCGCTGGCTGGCCGACGCAGGCCATGACGTGCACGGCTATATGAGCGGCCGGGAAACCATGCGCCTGGCCGGGCGCGAGAGCTTCGACTTGTACGTGCTCGACTGGCAGGTGCCCGACGTGTCCGGCGCAGACGTTCTGAAGTGGATCCGCGGCAATCTCTCCAAGGTTGTGCCGGTGCTGTTCGTGACGGTGCGCGATTCGGAAGAGGACATCGTCTTCGCGCTGGAAGCCGGCGCGGACGATTACATGGTCAAGCCCGCGCGCCGGCAGGAATTGCTCGCGCGGGTGCACGCGCTGCTGCGTCGCGCGTACCCCCAGCAGGAGCAGAAACTGCTCAGCTTCCCGCCGTACGAAATCGACACGCAGCGCGGCGAGATCCGGCGCAACGGCGCCCATGTGGAGCTCACCCCGAAGGAGTTCGACCTCGCGGCAGTCCTGTTCCGGAACATCGGGAGGTTGCTTTCGCGCGGCCACCTGCGCGAGGCTGTATGGGGACAAAGCGGCGATCTCGCCACTCGCACAGTCGACACCCATGTCAGCCAGGTGCGCAAGAAACTCGACCTGCGGCCGGAGACCGGCTTTCGGGTCGTGCCTGTCTACAACTACGGCTACCGGCTCGAGCAGATCGACCCGGTGGCCGGCTGACCCGGGAAATCATGGCCACCTTCGCGTCGCAGGGCGACCTCAAGCCCAAGAAGATCAAGTTCGAGAAACTCTCGCCCAACGCCTACGCGTTCACCGCTGAGGGCGACCCGAACACAGGGGTCATCGTCGGCGACGACAGTGTGATGGTGATCGACGCCCAGGCCACCCCACTAATGGCGAGGGAGGTGATCAAGCGCATCCGCAAGGTCACTTCCAAGCCGATCAAGTACGTCGTGCTGTCCCACTACCACGCGGTGCGCGTGCTCGGCGCCTCGGCGTTCAAGCCGCAGCAGGTCATCGCGAGCCAGGCCACGCTCGACCTGATCCGCGAACGCGGACGACAGGACATGGCGAGCGAGATCGGGCGCTTTCCGCGCCTGTTCCGCGGCAAGGAGACCATTCCCGGCCTGACCTGGCCCACGATGGTGTTCAGGCAAGAGATGACGGTCATGCTCGGCGAGCTCGAGGTGCGCATCATCCACGCCGGCCGCGGCCATACGGCGGGCGATACGATCGTCTGGATTCCGTCGCAAAAGGTGCTTTTTTCCGGCGACCTCGTCGAATACAAGGCCGGAATCTATACGGGCGACGCGCATCTGCAGGAGTGGCCTTCGACGCTGGCCAGGCTCGCGACGCTGAAGCCCCGGGCGCTGGTGCCGGGCCGCGGCCCGGCCCTTAAGACGGCGGCCGAATCGCAGAAAGCGATCAAGTTCACCCAGGATTTCGTGCGCGGGCTGCTCGACTCCGCGCGGCGCGGCGTGAAGGCCGGCCGGTCGCTCAAGGACGTCTATAAGGCAACCAAGCGCAGGCTGGACCCGGCCTACGGGGCCTATCC